>JANPCS010000507.1:0-5456 GCA_031431065.1 Hyphomicrobiales bacterium
GCACCGTGCTGTCGTGCGAGGAAGGTGCCACCGATACGTTCGGCGGCGATGTCAGCAAGGTTGCCAACAAGGATATTCTCGAACGCTATGGCTACGATGGTTCGGACGTTTATGGCCGGGCCCGCTTCGACGACCGCTTCAATGTCGAGAAGGAACCGAACGAGCCCAACCGTTTCGACTGGGTGATCGAGATCGATCCCTATGATGCCGCCTCGACACCGGTGAAGCGCACCGCACTCGGCCGTTTCGCGCATGAGGCGGCGACGATGGTGATCAACAAGGATGGCAAGGCCGTCGTCTACATGGGTGATGACGATTATTTCGAATACATCTACCGTTTCGTTTCGAGCGGCACTTATGATCCCGCCAAGCCCGAGGAGGCCGAGAACATTCTCGATGACGGCATTCTCTCGGTGGCCAAGTTCAACGCCGATGGCACCATGACCTGGATGCCGCTGGTGCAGGGCCAAGGTCCGCTGACGGCTGCGAATGGCTACGCCACGCAGGCCGACGTGCTGATCAAGACCAGACTTGCGGCGGATGCCTTGGGCGCCACGCCGATGGACCGCCCGGAGGACATGGAACCGAACCCGGCGACGGGCCGCGTTTATGCGGTCATGACCAAGAACAAGAAGATGACGGCTGATAAGTTGAATCCGGTCAACACGCGGCCTGAGAACCACTATGGCCACATCGTCGAACTCATTCCGCCGGGCGGCAATGGTGCCGATGCCGATCATTCCGCCGAGACCTATAGTTGGGATCTGTTCGTGCTTTGCGGCAACCCCAAGGATGCCAAGCATGGCGCCAAGTTCCATCCCGCCACCAGCGAGGATGGCTGGTTCGTCACCCCCGACAACCTGACGTTCGATGCCAAGGGCCGCATGTATGTGGCGACCGATGGCGCCAATGACTTCGACTTGCCGGACGGCATTTATGGCGTTGACACCGAAGGTCCGGCGCGCGGGTTGCCCAAGCTGCTGTTCACGGCTCCACATGGCGCCGAGTGTTCCGGGCCTTGCTTCACACCGGATGGCAAAACGCTGTTTGTATCGGTGCAGCATCCGGCGGAAGACGCCGAGACGCTCGACAAGGTGGCCACCCGCTGGCCGGACTTCAAGGGCAACAACCCGCCCCGCCCCGCCGTGGTGGCGATCCAGCGTGAGGATGATGCCGAAATCGGTGCCTGATCGAAGTTAGTTGAGTTTCAGCGCGGGCGGGGAGCGAATTCCCGCCCGTTTCATTTGGCGGCGTAGGAATAGCGGAATGTACAGCAGGAAGCGCCTTCCATGATTGTCTGCCGGCGTTCGAGCGTGATGTTGGGATCATAGCCCTGGCAGAATGTGCCGTCGCGATTGCACGACAGCAGGTGGCCGATCTTGCCGAGGCCCATCTCTTTATAAGTCTCGGCATAGCGGCAGCGGGTGATGTCGAAATTGAAGGTGGTGTCATTGGCCTCCAGCACCTGCATTTCGAGTGCGCCGTCAGCGGTCCACAATTCATAGAGCTTGATGAAATCGGCCATCGAGGTTTGGCCATTTGACTTGGCCGCGAAATGCTTGCCCTCGGCGATGGCTGCCTTGCGGATGGCTGAATCGAGAATGGCCCCTGCCCGCTCCTCACCCAGCTGCTCCACCATCTCGGCATAGATCGGGCCGATCACTTGCGCCTGCAGCCGGCGCTTGGCGAGGGTGGGGATTTCGGCGGTTTGGGTGGTCATGGGGATGCTCCGGTGGCGTGGGGCGCGGGCAGCAAAACAGCTTGATGGCAGGTTACAAGGCGTGTACCCATCACATGGGGCCGTCAAAGACGCAAGCCGAGCCGCGGCAGAAATGCCAGCGGAGCTTGCCGTCAACCGCAGGAGTCGTTGATGTCACCTGGACGCAGCATCCTTGGCCTTCGCAACCTCATTGCTTGCGCCGCGGCTCTGGCCGCGATCCTTTTCGACCATCCCCGGCCCGCCAAAGCGGATATCATCGCCTGTGAAACAATCGGGGTCGGATCCTTGAGTGTCGATGCCGCGAGCATCGCGCTTGGCGGATCGACAACCCTGCATTGGTTTCTCGACGCCCCGAATGGCTGCCCGGTGTGGATCAATGGCAGTCCGGTGGCCATGGAAAGAGGCGACATGGTCATCAGCCCGCAGACGATGACAACCTATATTTTGACCACGGTTGGGCCAGGTGGCACCCGGCGGGAACTTGACACGCTCAGCGTGTCAGTCACTCCTGATTGCATGAATGAGGTGACCGGTGCCATCCGGACGGTGCCGCGCACGGTTCACAAGGGCTTTTCCGCCACCCTGTCGTGGTATGCCAATGCGCCCGCCGCTTGCCAGTTCACCTATGCGATCAATGGCGTGGCCGGGCAGTCCGCCGGCACAAAACGCGTGACCCCCCCGGCGTCAACCGACTTTGGTTTAACGGCATTCCTGCCAGGCGCGCAAAAGACCGTCGCGAAGACTTTGCTGACGGTTAATCCCAGTGAGGTTTACATCGCGGGCAATTCGCAACCCGCGAAGGACATGCTGGTCGAGGCACTGCAAACCGATGGCACGAAGGTCATCCTCGCGCCCAACGTCGATATGGACCTCACCGGCTATAATTCGATCTACATCCGCGAAGGCGTGATCTTCACCAGCGATGACGGATTTCCGCCGCGCCCGGTTCGGACCGCCCGCAATCCCGGCCCGAGGATTTTCACCACATCGCGGCCGCGGCCGCTGTTCATGATCGAATGCAACGGCGACGCCACTACCGATCCGTACACCGAACCGACCATTGCCGGCAATGGCGCCAGGATTTCGGGATTCCGGCTGTTCGGTCCGCATCTTGGCGTGAAAGACGGCGATGGCAACCTCGAGACCGGTATCGCCGTCAATGGCTGCGTGGATGTGAGTATCTCGAACATGGAACTGGCGGGCTGGAGCGGATCGGCGATCCGCCTCAACGACAATGCCAATGACCCACGCATTGCCAATCCGAATGCCATTCAGATTCACGATAATTATATCCACAACAATCAACACGTCGGCAAGAACGGTTATGGCGTGGATGTGGGAGTTGGTGCGTATGCGCTGATCGAGCGCAATGTTTTCGACCTCAACCGCCACGCCATCGCCGGCAGTGGCGAGGCAGGCACCGGCTACTTTGCCAGGAACAATCTGGTTCTCAAGGGTGGTGGAATCCACGGTAAATTCTACAACAAGTACACGCATCAATTCGATGTGCACGGCGACGACAATTGCCCGTTCTTCCTCAGTTCCGCATGGAACTGCGGGAATGCCGGGGAGCAGTTCTGGTTTTATGACAACGCGTTTCAGTACACTAACGACAATGCGCTCAAGCTGCGCGGCAAGCCGCGTATCGCGGCCTATATCAACGGCAATATTTTCGCGCACCGGGAGTTCGATGACGCCGTGAAATTATACACAAGCAAGCGTGTGTATCTGGGAGCGGGACAGAAACGCAATGTCACGGCCTATGATACCTATGGCTACTATGGCGTTTGCGACTTCGATGGCGATGGCAAGGATGATCTGTTTCTGGCGACCGGCAAGACCTGGTGGTTCTCGAGCGCCGCGCGCATGCACTGGGTGTTCCTGAAAGCCGCGGCCGAGCGCCTCGAGAGTGTCGGGCTCGGCGATTTCGACGGTGACGGCAAGTGCGATGTCATTGCCCCCGCGGTTGGCAAATGGGAGATTTCCAGTGGTGGCAGCGGCAACTGGAAGGCTCTTCCCGGCACCTACACGATGCCCTTCAACCAATTGCGCTTTGCCGACTTCAACGGCGACAAGCGCACCGATGTGTTCCACCGCGCGGCCGATGGACAGTGGCGGGTGATTTCGCCCGGCGTCCATCCGTGGCGCACCTTGGCGAGTTCATCCTTCGCTTTGGCGGACTTGCGCTTTGGCGATTTCACCGGCGACGGCAAGGCGGATGTGCTCAGCCGTGCCGGTGGACACTGGTCGATTTCGGTCAGTGGGAAAAGCAGCTGGACCAAGATCAACTCGCTTTCCGACAGCTTCAACTCGCTGCACATCGCCGATGTCAACAATGACGGCAAGGCTGACCTCGTGCGCTTCAAGACACTGAGCAGCAAACGTGGCCGCTGGCAGGCATCATGGGGTGGGCGGACACCGTGGAAAGACCTGAAAATCGTCGAGTTTACCGGAGCGCCGCCCGCTCCCCTCACGCCGCTTGTCACGCCCAGATACTTCGTGGGGCGGTTCGATGGTTTCCCCGGCGGCGATCTTATGCATGTGGACTACGTGCGAGTTGGCCGGGTCTTTAGTTGGCCACGGAATACGGTGCTTAAGCACAACCTCCATCCGTATTGACCGCAGCGCTTTGTGAAGGTGGGGTGTCCGCCATTGTGCTTGTCACGATGACTCCGCAAGATGGATGGTCCGCTTTCGCGGACCATGACGGAGAGGAGAGTGTGGACCATGACGGGCCGGGGAGTAATGTCACATGCAAGCCGTTACGCATAGACCTTGATGATGCCGAGGAAATCCGCCGCCTTGAGGCTGGCGCCGCCGACCAGGGCGCCGTTGACGTTGGGCTGGCTCATCAGTTCGGCGGCATTGGACGGCTTCACCGAGCCGCCATAGAGAATGCGGGTGCCGGCCCCTTCGGCGCCCATGATGGTGGCCAGTTCGCTGCGGATGTGGGCGTGAACTTCTGCCACTTCTGGCGTCGTTGGCGTGAGACCTGTACCGATGGCCCAGACCGGTTCATAGGCAATCACCGTCTTGGCGGCGGTCGAGCCTTCGGGCACCGAACCCTTGAGTTGGCGCGACACGACCTCCAGCGTCTTGCCGGATTTGCGTTCGTCCAGCGTCTCGCCGATGCAGATGATGGCGGTGAGACTAGCGCGCTGGGCGCCCTTGGCCTTCTTCATCACCATCTCATCGGTCTCGCCATGATTGGTGCGGCGTTCGGAATGGCCGACAATGACCGCGGTGCAACCGCATTCCTTCAGCATTTCCGCCGAGACATCGCCGGTGTGGGCGCCTGACGGATTCCAGTGGCAATCCTGGCCGCCGACCTTGATCTTGCTGCCCGACAGCACCGACTTGACGCGGCGCAGGATGATGTGTGGCGGGCAGACCATGACGTCGGCCTTGAGCTTCACATCCTTCAGCATCGCCGCCAGAAGGCGTGGCTCCTTCAGCATGCCGAGGCCGCCATTCATCTTCCAGTTTCCGGCGACCAGCGGCCGCGGCCCATCACTTGCCATCATTATTCTCCCAAGCCCTTGAAATTGGCTCATAGCAGACCAATACCGCACTTGCGAGAGGGGGATCGCGTGACCTATAGTGCGGGCCTAAGCCCGGTTCGGGCTGATTTGTTGAAGGGACGTTCCGACCATGATGGAATCCATGCGCAATGCCGCCAAAGGCTGGGTGGCGAAGCTCTTGATCGGCTTGCTGGCCGTGAGCTTCGGCGTGTGGG
>JANPCS010000508.1:0-2695 GCA_031431065.1 Hyphomicrobiales bacterium
GTTCAAGCCTGCGGCGTCTGCCATTCCGATCTTCATGCCGTCGATGGCGACTGGTCGCCGCTGCCGAACCTGCCCTTGATCCCCGGCCATGAAGTCGTCGGAACTGTCGCGGCACTGGGTGACGGAGTCAATCACTTCAAGGCGGGCGACCGTATTGGTGTGCCATGGCTCTATTCCGCCTGCGGTCATTGCGAATTCTGCCTCTCCGGCATGGAAACCATCTGCCTTCAGGCAGAGGCCACCGGCTATTCAAAGCCCGGCGGTTATGCCGAATACATGATCGCCGATGCCGCCTTCTGCGGGCGCATTCCAGATAGCGCGGATTCTTACGATCTGGCTCCCATCCTGTGTGCCGGCGTCACCACCTATCGCGGCCTGAAACGCACCGGCGTTCGCCCCGGCCAGTGGGTGACGGTCATCGGTATCGGCGGCTTGGGCCACATCGCCGTGCAATACGCCCGCGCCATGGGCATGCGCGTGGCAGCGGTCGATGTCGCGGACGAGAAACTGGCGCTGGCCAAATCCTACGGCGCCGAAATCCTCGTCAACGCCAGGGACAGCGACCCCGGCGCCGCCATCAAGTCGGCCATCGGCGGCAGCCATGGCGCCGTCGTCACCGCCGTCTCGGCAAAAGCCTTCGAACAATCGGTGGCGGTGGTGCGCAACGGCGGCAGCGTCTGCTGGATCGGCCTACCCGGCGGCAAACAGGACGAACTCCGCATGACCATCTCATCCATCGTCAACGGCGAACTCTCCGTACGCGGATCGAATGTCGGAACCAGGCAGGATCTTCAGGAAGCCGTCGACTTCGCCGCCAACGGCCACGTCAAGTCATGCATCGAAAAGCAGCCGCTCGAGGAGATCAACGCCATCTTCGCCCGCATGAAAAAGGGCCAGATCACCGGCCGCGCCGTGCTGGCGCTGGCGTAAGAGCACTCACTTCTCCGGCAACGGAATGAATTCCTTTTCGTCCCCCGGCACAATCGCAAAGCGCGCCTGCTTCCAATCGTCCTTTGCGGCTTCGATCCGTTCCAGCGACGACGAGACGAAATTCCACCACACATAGCGCGGTCCATCCATCGGCTCGCCGCCCAGCAGCATCAATCGCGCAGTGCTCCGTGAGCGGACGGTAATGGCATCGCCCGGGCGGAACACCAATAGCCGCCCCGCCTCGAACACCTGTGCCCCCACGCCGACCTCGCCTTCAAGAATATAGATGCCGCGCTCCTCATGCTCGACCGGCAGCGGCAACGCAGCTCCGGCCTGCAGTTGCACATCGGCATAGAACAGATCCGAATGCGTCTTGACCGGCGAACGCGCGCCATAGAGTGAGCCCGCCACCACCCGCACCGCGATGCCGCGATCCTCGATCACCGGCAAACGCGCCATCGCCACATGCTCGAAGGATGGTGGCATTTCTTCATGCGTCTTCGGCAGCGCCACCCAGCTTTGGATGCCATAGATCCTGCGATCCCGGGCCTTCTCCGCTTCCGTCGTGCGTTCCGAGTGCACAATGCCCTTGCCGGCCGTCATCCAGTTCAACTCGCCCGGCGTGATCGGCTGTTCCGAGCCGAGGCTGTCGCGGTGAAAGATCGTCCCGTCCATCAGCCAGGTCACCGTTGCCAGACCGATGTGCGGATGCGGCCTAACGTCGATGCCCTTCCCCGCCTGCATGACGACGGGTCCGAACTGGTCGAAAAAAATGAACGGCCCCACCATCTGCCGCTGCGCCGAAGGCAGCGCCCGCCGCACTTCGAAGCCGCCGAGATCGCGGGCCCGCGGCACGATCACCGTTTCGATGGCGTCCGCCGCCGCGGCATCGCCCGGCAGCGGATCTGGAATATGCGGCAGTGTCATGATGTGGCCTCCCTCACCAATGGGGCAACCTTGGTGCCCAGCAGTTCAATCGCCCGCATCAGCTTGTCATGCGGCATGGCACCGATCGCCATCTGGATCAGGATGCGATCATTACCGAAGATACGATGCAACTCAATGATGCGCTCCGCCACCCGTTCCGGTTCGCCAATCAACAGATGGCCATTGGGTCCGCAAGCCACCTCGAACTGCGCTCTGCCCGACGGCGGCCAGCCGCGTTCACGGCCGATGCGGTTCATCACTTCGTTGTGCGGCGCATAGAAGATATCCTTCGCCGCCTCCGTGGTATCGGCCACAAACCCATGCATGTTGAGGCTGAGCTTCACATCCTGCGGCGGACGCTGGGATTGTTGCCATTCCTGCCGATAGAGATCGTAGAACGATGCAAAGCGTTTGGGATCGCCGCCGATGATCGCCAGCGCCATCGGCAGGCCCAGCGTTGCGGCCCGCACCACCGATTGCGGCGTGCCGCCAACCGCGATCCACAGCGGCAGCTTCGCCTGTTCCGGCAACGGGAAGACACCGGGCACCAGGCCTTCGCGCAGTTTCAACAGCCGGTCGAGCTTTCCGGCAAACAGCTTATCGTAATCAGCGAGGTCAAACCCGAACAGCGGAAAGCTCTCGATGAACGAACCGCGCCCCGCCATGATCTCGGCCCGGCCGTTGGAAATTCCGTCCAATGTCGCAAACTGCTGGAACACCCGCACCGGGTCATCCGAACTCAACACCGTAACGGCACTGCTGAGCCGGATGTTCTTGGTGCGCGCCGCGCCCGCCGCCAGCGCCACGGCGGGCGCCGACACCGCATAATCCGGCCGAT
>JANPCS010000509.1:0-7806 GCA_031431065.1 Hyphomicrobiales bacterium
TTCCTCGGTTATGGCGCGCAGCTCACCGCCATGGTGATTTTCTATATCATCATGTCGCTGTGGTTCCATTTCTACCGCTACCAATATGTGCGGCGCGGCGAACAGTTCACCATGCCGTGGCCGAAACCCAAGGGATACTGAGGCCTGGCATCCGGAGGATCAGATGGCCCGCCCAACTGGCGGGCCATTGTTTTGAGACATCATGTGGCAAACAATTCTTGGTATTCTGGTCACCGCGGTGCTCGGCACTGTGTTGGGGCGCAGGCTTTATCTCCGGCGGGAAAAACAGAAAGCCGCACCCTTGACGTTTTTCAAGGATGCGGCGGAGCTTCTCGCTGACGCGGCAATTTCACCGGGCGAAGCCGCCGGGACCATGGTGCTCAACGGATACTACAACGGCCAGCCGGTGCAGGTCAAAGCCGTCACCGACACACTGGCTCTTCGCAAGTTGCCGAGCCTGTGGCTGATGGTGACATTGCCCGGCGCGCTTCCGCTTGCCGCGACTTTTGACCTGATGATGCGGCCCAGCGGGCCGACGACGTTTTCGAACTTCGATCACTTGCCGGCGACGCTCGCCACGCCGCCTGACTTCCCGGCAAATGCGGTGATCCGCAGCGATGACCCTGGCAGGGTTGTTCTCAATCATGTGGTGGCGCCGCATCTCCAACCCTTTTTTGAAACCAGCGCCAAGGAACTGCTGATCGCACCCAAGGGTTTGCGCATGGTGGTGCTGTTGGCGCAAGCCGACCGGGCGCGCTACGGCGTGTTGCGGCAAGCCGACTTCGGCGATCAGAAACTGGACCCCGGCCAGTTGGAAGATATCATAAAACGCCTGCTGGCCTTGCGAACCGATATCCTCAACTGGCACGGAACGGCGGCATGAGCGGCAAACCGGTCAATCCCTATCTCGTGCTGGCGGCCAGCCTGGTGTTTCCGGGGGCCGGTCATGTCATCCTCGGCCAGGCGCAACGCGGATTGATGTTCCTGTTCTTCACCGCCATCCTCGGCTGGGTAAGCCTGCGGCTGATGCCCGAGAGCGCAAGTTTCTTCGCGCGCCATGCCGGGGGTATTTTCATCTACGGGATTTCGGTTCTCGATGCCTACAAGATTGCCCGCGTCCGCTACGAGAGCTGGCGCCGCGCACCAGATCATCCAAACGAAACCTGAGTGAACCGGCGATGCGGAACATATTCCCGATTTTGGCGATGTGCCTGGCGCCTGGATTGGTCTCGCCTGCTCTGGCTTCCGAACTGAAGCTCGACGGCGCCGCCATCGCCACAGTTCTGACTGACCATGTGTTCGCCGGTGGCGATGGCAGCCGCAAGACCGAACAGATCTTCCAGAGAAACGGGGCGACCTATTACTCCGTAGACGGAGCACAATCCCAGGGACTGTGGGCGGTTCGTGGCCACCAGTACTGCTCGCAGTGGCCGCCGAGCGACAACTGGAGTTGCTATGACGTGTTACAGGACGGCTTGGCGATCGCCTTCCTTTCGGCATCGGGCAAGCGCTACACCATGTGGCGCTCGGACTAGCTCCGGCGGGGGTATCAGAATCCGCTTTGAAATGACGGAGCTTTCCGGTAATTGCGCACGTTCTTTTTGAGCCGCCGAAAACACAGGAGTTCCGATGACATGACCGACTGGCCCGTGCACGCCGCCTGGGATGGCCCCATCGTGATGATCGGCTTCGGCTCGATCGGCCGGGGCACGCTACCGCTGATCCTGCGCCACATCGCTTGCGATGCCAGCCGGATTACCGTGATCGATCCGGATGCGTCGCGCAGCCAATGGTCGGAAAAGCTCGGCGTGGCCTTCATCAAGGAGGGTCTGACGCGCCAGAACTATCGCGATGTTCTGACGCCGTTGCTGACAACCGGCAACGGCCAGGCCTTCATCGTCAACCTCTCGGTCGATGTCGATAGCCTCGACATCATGAAGTTGGCGCGCCGGACCAACTCGCTCTACATCGACACGGTGATCGAGCCTTGGGCCGGCTTTTATTATAATACCAAGCTCGATAACGAAGCCCGCACCAACTATATGCTGCGCGAGGCCCTGCTGGGCCTGAAAGTCAAACTCGGCAAGGGCCCGACCGCCGTCTCATGCTGCGGCGCCAATCCCGGCATGGTGTCGTGGTTTGTCAAGCAGGCGTTGATGAATATCGCCGCCGACATGAAGATCGAGGTCGAAGAGCCGCACGATCACCCGGGCTGGGCCAAGGTGATGAAGAAGCTTGGCGTCAAGGGCGTGCACATCGCCGAGCGCGACACACAGCGCGCCAAGGTCGGAAAACAGCTCGATTGCTTCGTCAACACCTGGTCGGTCGATGGCTTCATCTCGGAAGGCCTGCAGCCAGCCGAACTCGGTTGGGGCACGCATGAAAAGAAAATGCCGAAGGGCGGCAAGAAGCACAAGGTCGGCAGCCGCGCGGCGATCTACATCGAACGGCCGGGTGCGGACACGCGGGTGCGCACCTGGACGCCGACGCAAGGCGCGCATTACGGCTTCCTGGTGACCCACAACGAAGCCATCTCGATCTCGGATTACTACACGTTGCGCGACAAGAAGAACAAGGTGGTCTACCGGCCGACCTGTCACTACGCCTATCACCCCTGCAACGATGCCGTGCTGTCGTGGCACGAGTTGTTGGGGGCGGGCGGCAAGCGCCAATCGCGCTGGACCATTCTCGAGGAACACGAGATCGCCGACGGCATGGACGAATTGGGCGTGCTTCTCTACGGCCACAAGAAGAATGCCTACTGGTTTGGCTCGCAGCTATCGATCGAACAAGCGCGAGAACTTGCGCCCTATCAGAGCGCCACGGGCCTGCAGGTGACTTCCGCCGTGTTGACCGGCATGGTGTGGGCCATCGAAAACCCGGGGGCAGGCATCGTCGAAACCGACGAGATGGACTACAAGCGCTGCCAGTCGATTCAACGCCCCTATCTGGGAGCCGTGGTGGGCGTCTACACCGATTGGACACCATTGCAGTCATTGGGCAATCTGTTTGCCACCGATGTCGACAGGAAAGATCCCTGGCAATTCCAGAACATTCTGGTGCCGTAATCCGCGGTTTCTCTCCCCGCAACAGCCACTGATCCGCTGTGGAGAGACCGATGAATTGCTGTAAACTTGCGGGCATGATCGCGATTCGCTTGACCACCATGATTGCCGCTGCCTGGCTGTTTGCCGCGGCAGCATTTGCAACACCCCAGCACGGCATTGCCATGCACGGTTCGCCCGGCCTGCCGCCTGACTTCAAACACCTGCCCTATACCAACCCGCAAGCGCCGCAGGGCGGCCAGTTGCGCCAGGCGGTGACCGGAAGTTTCGACAGCGTTTCCCCCTTTATCGTCAAAGGCAATCCGGTGGGCGGGGTTGGCACCTATGTCTTCGAGAGCCTGATGGGGCGCAACTGGGAAGAACCGTTTTCGCTCTATGGCCTGCTGGCTCAATCGATCGATGTCTCCGATGATCGCCGGACATTCACGTTCAAGATCAGGCCGGAAGCCAGGTTCTCCGACGGTGCGCCGGTAACTTCAGCGGATGTAAAGTTCTCGATGGAAACGCTGCGCGACAAGGGGCGGCCGCGTTACAGGAACATCTACGTACAGATTACATCGATCGAGACGCCAGATGCCCAGACCATCTCCTTTAAACAGGATGGCGAAAATCGCGAATTGCCCTTGCTGATGGGGCTCATGCCGATTTTGCCCAAACACTATTTCGAAGGCAGGGATTTCGCGCAAACAACCTTCGATCCTTTGATTGGTTCAGGTCCCTATGTCATCGCCGAGGTCAAGCCCGGCGAGTTCATTACCTTCAAGAAGAACCCTGCTTATTGGGGCAAGGACGTCGCCTATTGCAAGGGCCTGTGGAACTTCGACGAAGTGCGGCTCGATTATTACAAGGATTCAAACGCGACATTCGAAGCCTTCAAGTCCGGGCTGGCGGATGTGCGCACCGAGGGTGACCCGATCCGCTGGTCCACCGGTTATGATTTCCCAGCGGTAAATGAGAATAGGATCACGCTCGAGAAAATCAAGCAACGGTCACCTGCCCCGGCTTCGGGCTTTGCTTTCAACACAAGGCGCAAGATTTTTGACGATGTGCGGGTGCGCGAGGCCCTGGTGATGGCGTTTGATTTCGAATGGGCCAATGTCAACCTGTTTTCCGGCGCATACCGCCGAACCTATGGTTACTTCTCCGGTTCCGAACTCTCGTCGATGGGTAAGCCCGCCGATGACAAGGAAAAAGCCGTGCTGGGCGAGGCCGCTGCCAAGTTGCGGCCGGAGTTCCTCGATGGTTCCTATCGACTGCCGGTGAGCGATGGCTCGGGGCGCGACCGCAAGATGCTGCGCAAGGCCGTGGGCCTGCTGGCAGAAACCGGATGGAAGGTTACCGGGGCGGGGCTCACCAATGCGGCGGGCGATCAGTTTGCTTTCACCATTTCGGTGCAGAACAAGGACCATGAAAAAATCGCCCTGCACTACCAGCGGACACTGCAGGCCATTGGCATCAAGGCCGACGTGCGGATCGTGGATTCTGCCCAGCACGCGGCAATCCAGAAGTCTTACGACTATGACATGATTCCGGCCACCTGGTTCAACTCGCTGTCGCCCGGCAATGAACAATCGCTCTATTTCGGGTCAGAGGGGCGAACGGCCGAGGGAACGCGTAATTATCCGGGGATCGCAGACCCGGCCGTCGATGCGGCCATCGCCGCCATGCTCAACGCCAAGGACCGCGAGGACTTCGCCGCTGCGGTGCGGGCCGAGGACCGGCTGCTGGTGTCTGGCTTCTACATCGTGCCGTTCTACGATGCGGGTGGTCAGTGGGTGGCGCGGTGGAATACCATCGGCAGGCCGGAACAGCAGCCGCTTCCAGGCTTCGAGGCGACAACCCTGTGGCGTAATCCTTAACGCCGATTGCCGTTTGCCGGGGGAACAACGGCTGGCTATAAGGACGGCCCAAATTTACGCGCAAGGATCATCCGATGACGGATCGTTTTGTCATTGACGTCGTCTCCGACGTCATCTGCCCCTGGTGTTTTCTCGGCAAGCGCCGTCTCGACGCGGCTCTTGCCCTGGCCGCGCAAGCCGATGTGTTTATCCGCTGGCGGCCCTTCATGCTCGACCCGACCATTCCAAGGGAAGGCCTCGACCGGCAGCAATACATGCTGAACAAGTTCGGGCCGGAGCGCCTCAAGACCATCCACGATCCGCTGATTGCCGCTGGTGCCGCGCTTGGTGTTCCCTATCAGTTCGAGGCCATCACCCGCACCCCCAACACGCTCGATGCGCACCGCCTGATGCGCTGGTCGCACACCATCGAGCGCCAGCATGACATGGCCGAGCGCCTGTTCATGGCCTATTGGAGCCAAGGCCTGGATGTCGGCGATCACGCCGTGCTGACCAAATGCGCCGGCGACATCGGCATCAATGCCGCGCAGATCGCCGAGCTTCTGGCCAGCGATCAGGATGTCGAGAACACCCGGACGGAGATCGTCCATGCCAGCAAAATCGGCGTGACCGGCGTCCCGACTTTCATTCTCGGCCAGAGTTACGCGCTGGCTGGCGCGCAATCGCCGGAGGTTCTGGCCGACGCCATCGGGCGGGTGGCGAAGGAGTTGGTGGAGAGCGAGGCGCAGGATACCGACGCTTCAGCTGCTGCCAAAACGCCATAGTTGTAAGCAGCTCACCCCGCTAGTTTCACCAGCGTCTGCATCAGCTGCCTTGTGCCCTTGAGGCGTTCCTCGGGCTTGTCCCAGCTGCGCATGATGACGAGCTTCATGTCGGGGCGGAGTTTGGCGAGGGTGCCTTGCCCGCTGATCCATTTCACCAATGCAGGCGGGTTGGGAAACGTATCGCCGCGGAATTTCATCACCGCGCCCTTGGGCCCGGCATCGACGCTCTCGACATTCGCGGCGCGGCAGAGAAGCTTGATCGAGACGATTTCGAGGAGATGGCGCACCTCCTCGGGCGGGCGGCCAAACCGGTCGTGCAACTCGGCGCCGAAGCCGTCGACGGCTTGCTGGTCGTGCAGGTCGGCCAAGCGGCGGTAGAGACCGAGGCGGGCTTGCAGGTCCTCGACATAGAATTCGGGGATCAGCACCGAGGTGCCAACACTGATCTGCGGTGACCATTGGCCATCGGTTTCCAAAGTATCCTCGCCGGTGCGGAGCTTGGCCACGGCCTCCTCGATCATCTGCTGATAGAGTTCGTAGCCGACTTCCTTGATGTGGCCCGACTGCTCGTCACCCAGCAGATTGCCGGCACCGCGCAAATCGAGATCGTGGCTGGCCAACGTGAAGCCGGCGCCCAGTGAATCGAGTGACTGCAGCACCTTCAGGCGTTTGTCGGCTGTGGCAGTCAGTTGTTTATTGGCGGGCGTTGTGAAGATCGCATAGGCGCGCTGTTTCGAACGGCCAACGCGGCCGCGCAATTGATAGAGCTGGGCCAGGCCAAACATATCGGCGCGGTGAATGATGAGCGTGTTGGCGGTGGCAATATCGAGGCCCGACTCGACGATGGTTGTCGACAACAGCACATCGAAAGCCCGGTCATAGAAACCCGTCATGATGTCTTCGAGTTCGGTCGGCGGCAGGCGGCCATGGGCGAGGCGGAACTTCACCTCCGGCACATTCTGCCGGAGGAAGGCGGCGATTTCATCGAGATCGGTGACGCGCGGGCACACATAGAAGCTCTGGCCGCCGCGGAAATGCTCGCGCAGCAGGCTCTCGCGGATGATGACCGGATCAAACGGCGTGATGTAGGTGCGCACCGCCAGGCGGTCCAGGGGCGGCGTGGTGATGAGTGACAATTCACGCACCCCGGTGAGCGCCAGTTGCAGGGTGCGCGGGATCGGTGTCGCGGTGAGCGTCAGCACATGGACGTTGGTGCGGAGTTCCTTCAGCCGCTCCTTGTGCTTGACGCCGAAGTGTTGCTCCTCGTCGATGATCAGCAGGCCGAGATCGCGGAACTTGATCGAGTCCGAGAGCAGCGCATGGGTGCCGACGACGATGTCAATGTCACCAGCCGTAATGCCGGCCTTGACCTGGTCGAGTTGCTTTTTCGGCACCATGCGCGAGGCCTGGGCGACGTTTATCGGCAGGCCCTTGAAGCGCTCCTGAAAGGTTGCGTAGTGCTGGCGCGACAGCAAAGTGGTTGGAACGACGAGTGCCACCTGTTTGCCGTTCATGGCGGCGATGAAGGCGGAGCGCAGCGCCACCTCGGTCTTGCCGAAGCCGACATCGCCGCAGACTAGGCGGTCCATCGGCCGGCCCTTCTGCAGGTCCTCGATGACGGCGTCGATCGACGTCAGCTGGTCTTCGGTTTCCTCGTAGGGGAAGCGCGCGCAGAATTCCTCGTAAACGCCTTCGGGTGGCGGCAGCACGTCGCCGGGTTTCAACTCGCGCGCCGCGGCGGTGCGAATGAGATTCTCGGCGATCTTGAGGATGCGTTCCTTGAGCTTCGCCTTCTTGGCCTGCCAGGCACCGCCGCCCAGGCGGTCGAGCTGTGCACCCTGCTCATCCGAGCCGTAGCGCGACAACAGCTCAATGTTCTCGACGGGTAGGAACAGGCGATCGCCGCCGGCATAGGTGAGGAACAGGCAATCATGCGGTGCGCCTTGCACCTCGATGGTTTTCAAGCCCTCGAAACGGCCTATGCCATGATCGACATGGACGACGAGATCGCCCGGCGACAAGGCCGAGAGTTCGGAGATGAAGTCCGAGGCCTTTTTGGTCTTGCGGCCACGGCGGACAAGGCGGTCGCCGAGGATATCCTGTTCAGCGATTATGGTA
>JANPCS010000510.1:0-8491 GCA_031431065.1 Hyphomicrobiales bacterium
CGGCGGCGCCTGTATCATCGAAGGCAACGGCAAGCCCGATCTCGACATTCATCAGCGCGCCGAGCGCGGGCCCCTCGGCCAGTCACGCATTGCCGAACTGCTTGCCTTCAATGTGAGAAAGCGGCTCGGACGTTAGACCACCGCTCTTGCCGCGCCGCACATTGAAATTGTCGCGGTTGCCGCTGCTCCGGGTCGCATCGTCACTCAACCAGGCCGAACGCCTTCTTGATGCGGCGGCCAAATTTGCCGAGGCCATGAACCGTGTCATTCACGCGCTCGTCGATCCAATTGATCTGAATGGTTCGGCGTACGCCTTCGAAGGGTTTGTGGCCGTGCCATGAATTGCCGGCGCGCTTGAACATCAGCAATGTGCCGCCGATCGGCGAAACTTCGTCGATATAATCCTCAAGGTCCTTGCCGTTGCGCAGCAGCCGCAACATTCCGCCTTTCGACTCCCACTTTTCGTTGAGATAAATCAGCGCGGTGACGACTTTCGAGGGCACATCGGTGTGGATGTTGCCGTCGGATAATTCGGCAAGCCCACGCACCGTGACCAGATGCTTGAGGCCCTTGAGGTTCATGCCGAACTTCGCTTCCACCGCCTGGCGAAAGACATCGCCCTTCAACTGCTCGACGAAAACTGCGAAGTGCGGCCCATATGTCAACTTGTCGAGTGGGAAGTTGCCGGCCCGCTCCATTTTAGGGAAGTCCCGGTTGACGGCCGACAGCGCCTCGCCGCTGACGAAGGCCGGAACCGTGACGAATTCAAATGGTGTCCGCGTCGCTGGCGCGTTCTCGAATTTGGCAACATCAAGATAGTTCATGGTTGGAACTCCTGTTCGGTCAAATCTCTTGCGGTCTCTGTCTGCTTCGAGCGATACATGGCGCGGGGGTCAAGATGTAGGTCAACCATGGCTTCGAGGACGGCGATTTGTTCTGCGTCAAAATAGTCGCGATAGCCATTCAGCTTGGCGCGGCGCACCTTGAAGCTGTTGGGGTCGGATGGGTTGGCGGCGTGCAAACGCGGCGTATTGAAGGTATTCTTGAGTTCGGCTTCGCGCAGCCGGTCGAATGATGTGAAGTCGACCGCCTCGCGCACGTCGTCATCGGTCACCGGATGGCCGATGAATGTGGCGATGTCCGATAGCGTTTCGAAACTCTGTTGCAACATGTCCTCGTAGCGCATCACATGCGCACGGCCCATTGTATCGGCATGGCGCAGACAATTGTTGTAGAAGCCGATGGCCTCCATCAATCCCCACGGCGAGGTCGTGATGAACTCCATCATCGAAGTCCGGCTCAAGTCCATCGGCCAGTCGTTGAACAGCTTTCGCTCGCGCTCGGCGTGTTTCAGGATGTGAAAATATAGAGACACGGCGACGTCAATCGGATGCCGCAGCAGGAACACGCAAACCTTGTTCTTCAGTTCGGCATGGGGCGCCGCCTGCGCCACCACGCGTTTCATGAACTCGTAGCCTGCCATGTAGAGCCGCGGAATGGCGGGATTGAGCTTGTGCAGCCGCTCGACATCGGGGATCACCAACTCGCTGAGGCCATGTTTGCGTTGATAGAGCCGCGACAGTTGGAACCGCAGCCAGGTGCTGCCGCTTTTCGGATGCGCAATGACGCTCACATCAGCCTTGGTGAATCGTGCCTGCTCCCAAACCATGCGGGCCTTGCGCTTGATGGCGATGCGCGGACCGTCTGGCAGGATGTTGACGAGTGTTTCGGCAGCCTTTTCCAGTTGCATGGGACTCATACCGCGCCCCTCAAGGAAGAAATGTCCGTGACCGCTGATGGAACTTTGGGCCGCGGCAACGCAACTTCACTGACCTCGCCCCCGATGACATCGTAGAGCCGGTCGGCAATCGCCGCCCACGCCTCGCGATGGGTGATCACAATAATCGTGAAGCGCTTTTGGAGTTCGGCGATCTTGCCGACAATTTCGGCCTCGGTGCGAGGGTCAAGCGCGCTGGTAACCTCATCGAGGATGAGGATGCCGGGATTGCTGACGAGTGCGCGGGCCAGCGAGATGCGCTGCCGCTGCCCGCCAGAAAGCTTGCCGCCGGTTTCGCCGACATCGGTGTCGAGCCCTTGTGGCAGGCTGTCGGTAAAGGCCGCGGCACCCGCCAGTTCGAGCGCCGCCTTCACCCGGCCATCGTCGATTGATTTATCACCCAGCGTGATATTTTCGCGCACTGTCGAATGCAGCAGAGTCAATTCCTGCGGCACATAACCGATGCTGCGGCGGAACTTCGCGATATCCAGGCTGGACAACAGGTCATCGCCGATGAGGATGCGCCCGGAAGAAGGTTGATGCAGCCCGATGAGGAGATCGATGATGGTGGTTTTGCCCGCCCCCGACGGCCCTTGCAGCACGGTGATGCCGCCCGCCGGAATTTCCATGTTCACGGCCTTGAGCACCGGCGTGTTGTCATAGGAGAAGCTGACGTCGATGAAACGGCAGGCGCTACGCAGCTTTGGCTCTTTGGTTCCGCTGTGGACCTCGCGGTTGTCCTCGGTCTTCTTGATGAGCTCGCCCAGGCGCTCATAGGCGCTTTCGACCTGCACCATCTGCTGCATCAACCGCTGCAACTTGGCGACGTTCTGGATGACACGCATGAAGATCACGCCGCCGACGACCAGCTGCGGCAGCGGCACCAGCCAGAATACGCTGGAGACATAGAGCACCGCGCCGACAGCAATGGCAGTCATCGCATCGTTGCCTTGTGCCAGCCCTTGTCTCGACCATTCGCGAATATAGAGAGTACGCTGCAAGCGGCGCATGGTTTCGGTCAGCGAACCTTGCATATCCGCATAGCGGTGCATGGTTTTGAGCGGTTTGATGTTGGCGAGCAGATCGACCACCAGCACGGTCAGCTGCCGTGTCCGGTCGGTTTGTTTGTATCCGGCTTTCTTGGTCATGCGGATCAGGCCGCCAAGTGTCAGCGCAATGATGGCGCCGGCAGCAAGGCCGATCAGCGACAGCCGCCAGTTCACCGCCAGCGACACCGCCAGGAAGATGACCGCTTGAATAGCGAGCGCGCAGAACTGCGCGGCGTTGAGATAGGCATCGCCCGCGCGGGTTGCGTCGTTGCTCACTGCATTAGCGAAATTGCCGCCGTGCTGCTCGGAATAAAAGCGCCAGTTGGCGCCGAACACGCCATCGAGTAGTTTCTTGCGCAAATCAACCGAGACCCTCGCAGCCGACATGCCGGCATAGGTGAGCGCTCCGAACGATATCAGGGACTTCAAAATAATGGCGGCCACGATGAGGACGATCAGGTTGCCGAGGGTCGGTGCAAACCCAGCCCATTCGAAAGCCCTGGTGACATAGATGTCGACGCTGGTCTTCGATGTACCGCCGTCAGTGCCTGCAATTAGTGTCACGGCAGGCAGCAGAGTGCCGATTCCCACGCCCTCGCACAGCGCCGCCAGCAGCAGGCAGAGCAGCACCAGCACGGGATGCGTTCCTTCCGCACCAAGGAATATCCGGAGGACTTGTTTCATCTCGCTGCGTTTCGATGTCTTTCAGGCTGATCTGCGATTAAAGTGCCGCATCGGAAAAATGCCGGGTTCGGCTGAATTTGCATGCGTTTAGGTCCTGGCAGCATGAATGGCAAGATATGCACACTGCTGCGGCGCGTTAAGGCGCATTTTTCAGCGTCGTTTTGCCGCGCCAAGCCTGCTCGTCGTGGCCTGTTCCGCCCGCTATCACGCGTTGGGGCAAGTACCCGCTGAGGCGGCCAGGACGGATTCGGATGGGCAGCAACACGTCATTGATGCGGCGGCTTGAGAATTGTGCCACTTCGCTTATCCCCGGTGCCGGATCGATCCCCTTCGAGCTCCGCTTTGCGGTTTACCGGCGCTACTTCCACTCGCCCAGATATCGCTTCACTTACTTGAGGATTCCAAAGAGCGCCAATTCGACGGTGGTCATGACATTGTGCGAGGCGATTGCCCGTCATGAAGGTTCAACTCTTGAACTCGATCGTGGCTTCGATGGTTCGCAGATGGCCAAGAAACTGGCAAAGCAAGGCTTCTATCCGTTCATCGCCAACGAGTTCAGGGGCGCAGCCACGTTCCGCTTCACCTTCGTCCGCAACCCTTTCACGCGCATCCTGTCGGCCTATCTCGACAAGATCGCGCAACAGCAGGCGGTCTTTTTCCAGGACTTGGGGATGGCGGTGAGACCGCTGACCTTTCTCGAATTTCTGCAACGGCTTGATCAAGGGTACTTGAACGCCAATCCGCACTGGGCACCCCAATCCGTGATGTTCAACTCCGCCGCCTTCGATTTCATCGGCCGCGTCGAGACACTCGAACGCGGCATGGCGCATGTGTTGGAGCGCATATTCGGAAACGTGAGCGTGACGCTTGCCACCAAGGAAGCCGGGCGGCGCAACACCGGGGCCCTGATGACTCAGCATTATGGCGAAGCGGAACGCCACCTGGTTCGGAAACTCTTTGCCGCCGATTTCGACCGGTTCTTTCCAAACCCGCACGAGGTTTTCGAAATCTGAAATGTCAAGTCAGCGCCGCCTGAAACGGAAGCCGGGCTGCGCATTCTCCACCATCATCATCTCGGTGATGTTTTCGAGTGTCAGTACACCGCTTAATTTTCCCGCTGCATCGGTCACCGCTTCGGCGCCAGTCTTGAGCTGCTGCATGGCAATGAAGGCATCGGCCAACGGCATGTCTTGAGCCAAAGGCCGGGATGGGCGCATGACCTGGGCAACATCGATGCCGCTTCCGTGGTCGCGCAAGCCGACCAGCATCGCCTCACGGTCGAGCATGCCTATGACATGGCCTTGATCGCCGACCACCGGAAAGTCGCGCTGCGGCGAGGAGAGCAGCATATCGATGGCCCGCGATAACGGCGCATCGCCGGCCAAGGTGACCGGAAGGGCCTCCATGGCATCCCCCACCGTGAGCTTGCTGGCAAAACCGTTGAAGGCCGCCCGCCGTCCCTCCGAGGCGGCGGCAAGAAAAATGAAAAAGCCGACCAACATCAGCATTGGATTGTAGAGCAGGCCCAGCAATACGAAGACAAAAGCAAAGCCCTGGCCGATGCGCGCCGCAATGGCGGTGGCCCTTGCAGGTCCGATACGCATGGCGAGGAGGGCGCGCAGCACCCGGCCGCCGTCCATCGGGAAAGCCGGCACCAGGTTGAAAAGCACCAGCGTGACGTTGACCAGAACCAGCTGCCCGGCAAGCGGGAGAGAATCGAATTGGGCATAACTGAGACTACCGGCGGAAATCCCGGACACTGCGATCAGCAGAAACGCGATGACCACATTTACCAAGGGCCCGGCGATGGCGACCAGCAGTTCCTGCACCGGCTTGTCGGGCATTCTGTCCATGTTGGCGATGCCGCCTATTGGCGACAGAATGACCTCCTTGGTCCGGATGCCGTAGCGCCGGCCCATCAGGATATGTCCGAACTCATGCAAGGTGACGCAGGCAAACACCAGAATGATGAAAACCAGCGAGTCCAACGCTGCCGCAGCACCGCCTGCCGCATAATCGGCAATGGCGATCCAGGCAAGGAACAGCAGGAAGGTGAAGTGAAGCCGCACCGCCGTACCGGCGATCCGGCCGATGGTGATTGACCAGCCCATGGCGCATAGATAAGCCGAATGTCGGCTCGATCAACCAAAACCATGATCACCGCCGATTCTCTTGACAGAACGTTGAGCTGATCGTTTAGCTGTGTTTTCGGAATGGCACTGGCGCGGGAGAACCACCATGTATACCAAGGCGGCACTCAGAGACCTTGGCGTCACGCCGGATACGCTCTCCGGCGCGCAGAAAAAGGAGCTCGACGAGCAGGGTTTCTTCATTGTCGAGAACGTGCTGAAGCCTAAGGACATCGAAAAGATGCGGGCCGAGTTCGAGCGCATCCACGCCGCCGAGAATGCTAAAGGTGGCCACGAGGTTCATGTCGAACCCGGCGCCCGGCGCATTTCCAACATTTTCAACAAGACCGAGGCTTTCGACCCATGCCTGTGGATTCCTGAGGTGCTGGCCACCTCCGCCTATCTCCTCGGCGAGATCAAGTTGCACGGCGCCAATCTGCGCGACCCGGTCAAGGGCTATGGCAACCAGGATCTGCATGTCGATGTTCCGAAGAATTTCGCTGACGATTGGTGGGTGGTGAACGCGATGATCATGCTCGACGGCATGACGCTCGACAACGGGCCGACCCGCATCGTTCCGGGCTCGCACAAATGGGCGCCGATCAATGTTCCCTACGTGAACATCGGCGACTGGGTACCGGCACCCGTCTCGCCCGAAGACGCAGCGCGCATCCCCAAGGACCTGGGCGCGCCCTATCCCGGCGAAGTGCTGGTCGAGGCGCCGGCCGGGTCGGCGATCATCTGCAATTCGTCCGGCTGGCACGCGGAACATTGAAAAAGACCGATAAGCCGCGCCGCATGCTGCATCTGACCTACACCAGGCGTGATCTGCCGCAACAGCTCCTGCAGCTCGATTACCTTACCCCTGAACTCTACAGTCGCATGTCGCCGGTCAAGCGCTACCTGATGGAGATCGAGCCGCCAAGGCCGGGAGACGGCATGCTGCGCCAGCCGAAGAAAGACCATAAGGGTTGGTGGAACTAGCCGCCTAACCAGCGGGCTGACTATCCCAGCCCCGGCCCTTCCAGCACGGCAACCGTGCTGCGGTAGGCGGCATCGAGATGCGCCTTCATGGCCGCGGCGGCCTTTGCCGGATCGTAACTGTTCAAGGCACGGATGATTTCGCGGTGTTGCTCAAGCGTCGCCTCAGCCTGCCCATCGCGTGGCAGCATCAGGTGGCGGCAGCGGTCAAGCTGAGCCTTGGAAATCTCGATGGTGCTCCATAGCCGTGGCAGGTTGCTGATGCCGGTGATGGCACGGTGAAAGTCATCATCGCACGTGATGGCCTCGACATAGTGCCGCCGCTCCACGGCGCGGGCGTGCATCACCAGAATATCCGACAACTGATCGGCATGATCCTGGGTCATGTGGCCAGCCGCCTGGGCGGCGCTTTCCATTTCAAGCGCCCGGCGGATAATGAATGACTCTTCGATTTCCTTAGGATCGATCCTGGCCGCCCTGGTTGCCGACTGCGCGGCGACATCTACCAGATGCTCGTCGGACAGGCGTTTCACCGCCTCGCGCACCGGCGTCCTTGATACCTTGAGCTGCGATGCAATGGCCTTCTCGTCGATCACCTCACCAGGCCTGATGGCGCCGGTCAGCAGCAGCGACCTGATCACCGGGTAAATCTGCTCGCGCAAGGGACGCGACCGGTCGAGGCGCAGCGATGAAAGGTCATAGGGCATGCTATCATACTAATATAACAGTTCTGGACAGCAAGCGCGATTTCTGTCTAACATCCGGAAAAGATTCAAGAACCGCCAGGGAGTCTAGGATGCCGTCGAAGAACAATTTCCCCAAGCTGCACAATGCCATGTGGCCGGGCCTCATTGGCCGCGGGTCGGCCGACATTCCGGCGATCAGCCTCGATACCATGATTGACCTGACGGTGAAGGCCGAGATCGGCGGAGTGAAGTTCGACGGCATCGATATTGGCCACTTCGCTCCCCACACCAACATCGACTTCACAGACGATGAAGTGAAGAAGCTCGCCGCCAAAGCCAAGAAACACAACCTTAACATCGGCTCGTTCGTTGCGCCTGTCTGGCCACCAGTGGGTGGCGGTTCGGCCATGGGTTCGGCCAGCGACCGCAAAAAGTTCGTCAGTAATGTCGAGAAGTCGTGCAAGCTCGGCGCCCGGCTGCGCGAACTTGGCGTCAGGCCCTATGGCGTGGTCCGCATCGATTCGGCCACCAGCACGGCAGAATGGGCAAAGGACCCCGTGGCCAACACCAAGAAGATCGCCAAGACCTTCCGCGAAGCCTGCAGTGTCGCCTCCGACTATGGCGAGCGCCTGGCCTGTGAAGGCGAGATTTGCTGGGGCGGCATGAACTCGTGGAAGGACATGGTCGACACCCTTGAGGAAACCGATCGTCCGCAGACCATCGGCTTCCAAGCCGACATGGCCCACACGCTGCTGTTCACCATGGGCTACAATGCGCCGAAGTCGCGCCTGCTTCCAGCCAAGTATGACTGGAAAGACAAGACCGTTCTTGACGAAGCGCTGAAGAAGATGACCGATGCTCTCCGGCCCTGGACCATCGACTTCCACGTCGCCCAGAACGACGGCACGGTGAAAGGCCTGGGCTATCACGACAAGACCGGGCACCATTGCGAGGTCGATGACAGACAAGGCAAGCTCAATATCACCAAGCATGCAGGCCTTTGGCTGCGCGATGGCAACGGCGAGCTGACCAAGGCCTTCCGCCACATCTGCTGGGATGGTTGCATGTTCCCACCGGAAGTCATGATGAACCCCAAGATCTGGACCAACATCCTCGCCGCCATGATCAAGGTCCGCGACAAGCACGGCTGGGTGGCGTGATGGCGGAGAGACGAGAATCTCTTCT
>JANPCS010000511.1:0-3930 GCA_031431065.1 Hyphomicrobiales bacterium
CCGGAACTTCGAGCTCTTCCGAACCACGGCCGGCGATCTGGCGGATGCGGGCGAAATACAGGATTTTCATACTAATCCACCACGTGGCGGATGCCGGCACGGAAATAGTCATAGCCGGTGTAGAGCGTCAAGCCGGCCGCTACCCACAACATGGCGATGCCGATTGTCGTGACGACGGGACTGCTGGCGAACAGCGCATCGCCCGCTGGACCGGCGATCAGAAAGCCAACGGCGACCAGTTGCACCGCAGTCTTCCACTTGGCGATCTGCGTGACCGGCACCGACACCTGCAGCTCACCCAGATATTCGCGTAAGCCCGACACCAGCACCTCGCGCGACAGGATGATGATCGCCGCCCAGATATGGCCGCCGCGCAGAATGTCGTCGGCGCACAGCACCAGCAGCACGACAGCCACCAGAACCTTGTCGGCGATCGGATCGAGCATGCGGCCGAGCGAGGATTGCTGCTGCCATTTGCGCGCCAGATAGCCATCGAGAAAATCGGTGATGGCGGCAACGACGAAAATACCAAGCGCAATCCATCGTGCCGTGTTGCCGCTCAACAGCAGCAGCCCGGCGACCACCGGAACCGCCACGATGCGGCCATAGGTTAGCATGTTCGGCAGGTTCCACACCTTCGAATACCTGACTGCCCCTGGTGCCTCGCGTCCGGTCATCGCCCTTTCACTCCGCGCCATCGTGGAAATGGTCGTAGATCGCCTGCGCCAGGGCCGTGCTGACACCCTCGACGCCGACCAGATCCGTGACATTGGCGCGCGCTACTGCTTTGGCCGAACCGAAGGCTTGCAGCAAGGCTTTCTTGCGCAGCGGCCCTATGCCCGCGATCTCGTCTAGCGGGTTGACGCCGATGGCCTTGGAGCGCCTCGCCCGGTGCGAGCCGATGGCAAAGCGGTGCGCCTCGTCGCGCAACCGCTGGATGTAGTAGAGAACCGGATCGCGGCCTTCCAGCATGAACGACGCCTTGCCCTCGACATAAAAATGCTCGCGGCCGGCATCGCGGTCCGGCCCCTTGGCGACACCCGCAATCGGCAAATCACTGAGACCGAGCTCGGCCAAAACCGCGCGCACCGCCGACAATTGCCCCTGCCCGCCATCGATCAGCAGCAGATCCGGCCAGGCGGGAACCTCGCCCGCAGCTTCGGTCCCGCGTTCACCCTGTTCCTTCAGCAGCCGGCTGAAGCGCCTGGTCAACATCTCGCGCATCATGGCGAAATCATCCGATCCGATATCTTGCGCCTTGATGTTGAACTTGCGATATTGCGCTTTCATGAAGCCATCCGGCCCGGCGACGATCATCGCGCCGACCGGATTGCTGCCCTGGATATGCGAGTTGTCGTAAACCTCGATGCGGGCCGGGGCCTCTGGAAGCCCGAACACCCGCTGCACGCCTTCCAGCAACTTCACCTGCGATGACGACTCCGCCATCTTGCGCCCCAGCGCCTCACGCGCGTTGGTGACGGCATGCTCGACGAGGCTCGCCTTCTCGCCGCGCTGCGGCACCGCCACTTCGATTTTGCGCCCGGCCAGCGTCGACAGTGCCTCTTCCAGAAGTTCGCGCTCCTCGATCTCGGTGGACAGCAGCACCAGCCCCGGCACCGGCTTATCATCGTAGAATTGCGCCAGAAAGGACGCGAGGATTTCGGGCGCGTCGTGGGAGCGGTCAGCCTTGGGGTAATAGGCGCGGTTGCCCCAGTTCTGGAACGAGCGGAAGAAAAACACCTGGATACAGGTCTGCCCGCCTTCCTGCGCCATCCCGAAGACATCCGCCTCGCCCACGCTCTGCGGATTGATGCCCTGCGTCTGGGTCACAAAACTCATCGCCTGGATGCGGTCGCGGTATGTGGCGGCGCGCTCGAAATCCAGTTCGTCCGCCGCCTGTTCCATCTGCCGCGCCAGATCGGCCTTCACGGCCTGGCTCTTGCCATTGAGGAAGTCCTCCGCTCCCGCCGCCAGCGCATCATAGGCCTCGGGCTCGATATAGTTCACGCAAGGGCCTGAGCAGCGCTTGATCTGGTACAGCAGGCACGGTCTGGTGCGGTTGCTGTAGGTGCTATCACTGCAGGTGCGGATGAGAAACGCTTTCTGCAATGTGTTGATGGCTCGGTTCACCGCACCCGCCGAGGCAAACGGCCCGAAATAAGCGCCCTTGCGGTTGCGCGCCCCGCGATGCTTCACCAACTGCGCCACGGGATGATCCCGCGCAATCAGGATATAGGGAAACGACTTGTCGTCACGCAGCACCACATTGAATCGCGGCTTCAGCTTCTTGATCAGATTGGCCTCGAGCAGCAGCGCCTCGGCCTCGGTATTGGTGGTGACGAACTCCATGTTGACGGTGATCGAGATCATCGCCGCGATGCGGTTGGTGTGGCCGAAGGCGCGGGTATAGTTCGACACCCGGTTCTTGAGGTTCCGCGCCTTGCCGACGTAGATGACATCGCCCTTGGCGTCGTACATGCGATAGACGCCGGGCTTCCCCGGCAGCCTCGTCACGAAGTCGCGGATGATATCGGGGCCGGAGGGTGAGTCGGCAGCGTCAGTCATGGCTGGGATATAGGATGCCACAGTGGTCGCCGACAACCGTCAGCAGACTACCTTGCCCGCTCGATCTCCACGCCCACACTCCGCGCATTGAGGATGATGTCGGGCTTTTCCACCCGCACGCGCGCCGCCAGAACCCGCTTGTCGCGCAGGCATGCGGTGGCGATCTTCTCGCACAGCGTCTCGATCAAGTTGATGTGGCCCTCGGCGACGATCGCCTCGACCTTTTTCACGACGATCTCGTATGACACCACATGGCCGATATCATCGTCCTTTGGCCCCGCGCCTTCCGTAACCGACAGATCGATGTTGACGACAATGCGTTGCGGATTGATCTTCTCGCCATCATAGATGCCGATCAGCGCCTTGAGCTCAAGATCGCGCACGAACACATGGCGCAAACCCGATGCGGCGCTGGCGACGTGGTGGCTGATGATCGGTTTTTTCACTCGGCAATCTCCATCACGTCCGGTGTCTGCCACACCAGATGCTGGCCGCCGTCAAGGGCGATCATCTGGCCGGTCAAGGCCGGTTGCGACAATATGAATTTGACCGCCGCCGAGATTTCCTCCGGCGACGTGCCACGGCCCAGAAGCGTCAGCCTGGCCTGTTTGTCGAACTCCGCCTGCTCCATGCGCACGCTCGGCAGTGCGGGGCCTGGACCGATGGCATTGACCCGGATGCGCGGCGCCAACGCCTGGGCCAAGGTGCGGGTTGCCGTCCACAGGGCGGACTTCGACATTGTGTAGGAGAAGAATTTCGGATTGAGCTTCCACACCCGCTGATCGATGATCGAGATGATGCTGCCTTCTTGGTCCCCCGGCAATTGCCGCGCGAAAGCCTGGCTGAGGAACACCGGCGCCTGCAGATTGGTATCGAGGTGTGCGGCCCAGCTGTCGCGGGTGATTGAACCAACTTCGTCCGGCTCGAACAGCGAGGCGTTGTTGATGAGGCAGGTGAGGCCACCGAGCCCCCGCGAGGCTTCAGCGATCAGCCGGTCCGGCACATCGGCCCGCGAGAGATCGCCGCGCACGATAACCGAGCGCCGGCCAAGCCTGCGGATTAGTTTCGCCACCTCTTCGGCCTCGGCAATCGACGTGTTGCAGTGAACCGCAACATCCCAGCCGTCAGCGGCAAGATCGAGCGCCAGCCGCTTGCCGATGCGCTTGGCCGAGCCGGTGACCAGAACCGATTTCATCGGGGGCTCAGGCCTTCGGCATCAGGATCACGTAGTGCTTGCGCACCGTCTTGACGGTTTCCCAGGTGCCCTTGAAGCCCGCCGGAATGATGAAGGCATCGCCTTTCTTCAGCGTCCACGACTTGCCCTTGTCATTGGTCAGGATGGCCTTGCCAGCGATGAAATGACAG
>JANPCS010000512.1:0-9315 GCA_031431065.1 Hyphomicrobiales bacterium
CGTTCTGCGCGAAGGCTACAGCCTCGCCAACCTGCGCACCGATGCGATCTCCGGCCTGACGGTTGCCATCGTCGCGCTGCCGCTGTCGATGGCCATCGCCATTGCCTCGGGTGCATCTCCCGCCCAAGGACTCTACACCGCCATCATTGGCGGCTTCATCGTCTCGGCACTCGGCGGTTCGCGCTTCCAGATCGGCGGCCCCGCCGGCGCCTTCATCGTGCTGGTCGCCGCAACCGCCGCCCAGCACGGCATGGATGGCTTGATCCTCGCAACCTTTCTCTCCGGCCACATGCTGGCGGCCATCGGCTTTCTCAGGCTCGGTACTTATATCAAGTTCATTCCGTTTCCCGTGACGGTGGGCTTTACCGCCGGCATCGCCGTCATCATCTTCGCCAGCCAGTTGAAGGAACTCTTAGGCCTGACGCTGGCTGGCGCCGAACCCGGTGCGCTGTTCGAAAAACTCCCGGTGCTGTGGGCCGCACTCGGCACGTTCTCACCGCAAGCCATCGCCCTGTCGGCCGGCGTCGCGGCAATCGTCATCGGCCTCAAGTCGCTGAGACCCCATTGGCCCGGCATGTTGATCGCCGTGGCGGGAGCCGCCGCCATCACCGCCGCATTCGATCTGCCCGTGACCACTATCGGCTCCCGCTTCGGCGGCATTCCCCATGGATTGCCGTTGCCGTCGCTTCCGCAGTTCAGCCTGGCCAAAATTCTGGATGTGCTCCCCGCCGCCTTGTCCTTCACGCTGCTGGGGGCGATTGAGTCGCTGCTCTCAGCAGTCGTCGCCGATAGCATGACCGGCAGGCGTCACCGCTCCAACTGCGAACTGGTGGCGCAAGGCGTTGGCAATGTCGCCTCCGCCCTGTTCGGCGGATTCTGCGTCACCGGCACCATTGCCCGTACCGCCACCAACGTGCGGGCCGGTGCCCACGGTCCGGTGTCGGGCATGCTGCATGCGGTCTTCCTGCTGCTCTTCATGCTGCTGGCAGCACCTCTGGCCTCCTACATTCCGCTGGCATCACTGGCCGGCGTGCTGGCCGTCGTCTCGTGGAACATGGTCGAGAAATCGGCCATCGCCGTGCTGCTGCGCTCCACTTGGGGCGATGCCGCGGTGTTGACAGTCACCTTCTTCCTCACCATCTTCCGCGACCTGACCGAAGCCATCATCGTCGGCTTCGCCTTGGGCTCGGTGCTGTTCATCCACCGCATGTCGAAGGCCACCGCGGTTGAAACCCACATACCGTTTGTCGGCGAAGACGAGGCCGACACGAACGCGCCGCGCGGCACTTATGACGGGAAGACGGCCGCCAACCCCGAAATCGTCATTTACAAAATCACCGGCGCCTTCTTCTTCGGCGCCGCCGCTTCCATTGGATCAGTGCTCGACAATATTCAGGACACCCACAAGGCGCTCATCGTCGACTTCGCCGCCGTGCCCTTCCTCGATTCTTCCGGCGCCAACGTCATCGAGGGCCTGGCCCGCAAGGCGCATCGGCGTGGAGTCGCGATCTATGTGGCCGCCGCCAACCCCGCCATCGACCGCATTCTCCACAGCCACGGCGTGCGCCCGCCGGAGGTAAGCTTCGCGGCCAACGTCGCGGCGGCGCTGGCGCTTTGCAAGTTCGAAACATCTTCCAAAGGGTAACAGCCGCTCTGCTTGACACCCGCCACGTGACGGGTTACAAGAATGCCACATGATTGCATCCATCCGCCACAAGGGATTGCGCCGTCTATTTGAAACCGGCGATCATCGTGGCGTAGTGGCGGGCCATGCTGAAAAGCTCCGCCGCATCCTTGCAAGGCTCGATGCATCGGCATCCGCTGTGGATATGGACCTTCCCGGCTACCGCCTGCACTTGCTGAAAGGCGAGTGGAAGGGCTTTCATGCCGTGACGGTCAACGGCAACTGGCGCATCGTGTTTCGATCTGAAAATGGCAACGCCTTCGACATCGACGATGTGGACTATCATTGAGAGGACGGTCATGCCCATGAAAAATCCGCCGCATCCCGGCAAGGCCGTTCTGCATGATTGCATCGAACCCTTGGGCCTCAGCATCACCGATGCCGCAGCGGCCCTTGACGTTTCGCGCAACTCCCTGTCTGAACTCGTCAATGCCAGGCGCGGCATCTCGCCGGAAATGGCCGTTCGCCTCTCCAAAGCCTTCGGCGGCAGCCCAACAAGCTGGCTCACCCAGCAGGTGAATTATGACATCGCCCAAGTCGCCGCCGATAAAATCAAGGTAAGACGGCTGGAGGTCGCATAAGCCGGAATTGCGGGAATTACGGTTTCTCTCTCAAGGGGTGCTGGACTGCACCCCGTGAATGAAGCACGGTATTTCGCAGGACTGCTATCACTCTACTCAGCCAAGCCGTATCCGTTGCAATTTGCTTTCTGCGGTACACTGAATAGACAACTGAATGCGGAGTTGCCTTTGGCAATGGCAACTCCGCATTGCATCGATCTTCGATTGTCAGTGGCGGAATTCTAGCAGAGACTTACGTTGTTAACAGACGCGCCGTTGCTAACTATCGCATTACTGCATGCACGCGAGTCGGCGGTATTAAAAAAGTTGAAAATCCCAGTCCCCGTGTTGTCGCTGATCGTATTGCCCACCACACCGCCACTCACCAGGGTAATTCCGTTTCCGCCGTTGCCCGACACTGAGCTCCCCTGGACAAAACAACCTATTCCGCATGAGATGCCGGCGCCAGAATTGGTAGCGACCGTGCTGTCCTGGATGCGGGCGAACGAGCCCCCAGTATTGTCAATACCGATACCGGTGTTGTTGATGATTCGGACATTTTCAACAATCAAGTACGGGCGATTCGGGGCACTTATGCCGGTGACTTTGAAGGAGTTGATTTTCCCATTCCGCACTGTCAGGCGGTCGCCTAAATCCAAAATCCCGTTCAGCGCATTGTTGGCTCCACCGGCTGGCCCGCCACTCAACTTGAAACCGCCCAAATCGATGGTGATATCCGACGAATTGGCAACAATGCCATTTAGGCCGGAGCCGGGTGTGAGATCGGTTTCGAGCAGGTAGCTGCCGGATCGCGAGAGCGTCACCGGATACCCGGCAGCATCGCCCGGCGTGACATTTCCCGCCAAGGCTTTCGCATTGGTGATGACGACCACAGCCGCCGAAGCGGCGGAGGAAAAGGCAAGGGCGCACGCCATTGCCACCAATGAAATCGCAAGTTTCTTCATTTCCGTCTCCTGTTGTTTCGGGCAGCATTAATCGGCACGATTCGCCGGCATGCGGTCAGGAAAGGCGATGTACCTCCAGGTGGGGGTAATCCGCCGGCCAGCGTTCTGGTTGCGTGACAGGTACTTTGAATTCTCGGCGGAACCTTGTCGTCATCCATAAGGATGAGAGTTCAGCCGTTATGATCATGGAAGTAAGCGGGGCAAATTCACCGCCGCCGCAATTGACGGTGGCGCGAGACAAATTACCCAACCCCCTCCTATATGCTTTGGAACTTGCGGCGAACCGGCCGCGTAGCGCTAGGATAATTGCGGCGGGCCGGGGTTCGCCACAGTCGGCGCGTTCGCCTGTAACAACAGCTGCACGAGATCACCATGACGGCCAACACCCGTCTTCTGGTAGATGCGCTGGAGGTGAGATTTTACCGTTGCAAGCGAAACCCCCAGAATATCCGCGGCACCCCGAGCGCCGTGGCTTGGCATTATCGCCAGCACAACGCGAAGCTCCGCCGGGGTCAGGTCATAGAGTCTTGCAATCGCTTCGCCGGGTATGGCCTGTGCGGCAGCCGGATCCTGCAAGAACACCGCAAATACGGCGCGTTGAACGCAGTCCATCAGACTCTGCCGCCGGCCGCTGCCGAGCGGCAGGATGGTGGCGATCAGACCCCCTGCCTCATCGGGCATGGCTATTGAGATGGTTCTTGTTCCGGGGTTGTCTTTTGCCTCTCTTGGATTTGCAAAGCTTTGGGCGAAGACGGCGGCGGCCACCCGATCCTTGGGCACCAATCGGCCACCATCGATCTTGACGCCAACTCCCCGTTTGACTTGTTGCTCGGCGGCCCGGTTCATGAAGACGATGCGGCCATCCCGTTGGGTGAGAAAAACCCCTGCGCCCAAGCTATCGAGTGTGGTTTCAAATTGGTTTGCCTGCAAGGTCGTGAGATCGAGTGCCAAGCTAATTTTAACCGACCGGCACACGTGTGGCGCCAGCAAGCGCATCATTTCGACATTCCGCGGCAGAAATGGCCCATCGTCGTTGGTCGTCGATATGTTCAGGTGCACGATGTGTTGCTCTTCCCTCAGCGCAATCATGCCCATGAAATCGAGCTGCCGGTGCGGTTGCAGAACTTCGCGGTAAAAGCGGCCATTGAGATATTCTTCGCGCGGCATGATATCCGGCAGATGTCTTAATTCACCCACCTTCCAGGCGGCAATATTCGTTTGCACGGCCCACATGGTCCAGTATTTGAGCGACAACGCCTGGATGAAGGATTCTGAATAGCCGGAAAGGAACAAGAAACTTGGGATGGTTTTGTCGGCACTGGCATTTCTGGACTGGAGCAGCGACGCCGAGGAAGCGCCGACAAGCTGGCGAATGTCCAGCAATGCCTCGTGCCAATGGCTTGTATCGATTGAGGCGTCGTAGATACTATCGACAACCGCCGAAAATGCCTCAAGTCTATCGGCTGATTTCATTAACGAATTACCATGAAACGGGCGAGGGCCGACGGTGCAAGGCAAATGTCCCACAAACGGAACATTTTCGCAACCAAGGAAGAATTGGCGACAGCGACGCGCCGAGATCGACCCGACACCCACGATAGCGTCTTGGAAATTACGTTGCCGGTGCATTGAATTCGTTGTTCTCAGCTAATCCGTGGCACCGCGATGCTTGCGCATCGCGTCCCGCATCCGACCTTCGGGCCCGTCTAGGATGACGTTTGGCAGATTTAAATGTCTTGCCTGTCGATGCGAAACGTGATGCGCCAGTTCTTCGTAACCGAAAAACCCCTCCTATTCTCCAATTTCTCTAGCTGGCGTCATCCACTATCTCTATCCGCACACAGATCACTCGCCCCTTCGCTCCCGCTTCCTCTTCTGCCGCTGGAAGCTCGACAGCCCGTGTTCCGTCTTGTTCCAGTAGAACGGCGCCGTCACAAATTGCCAGAGGCCGTACCACGCGGCAATTGACATCAGCAGCCAGTAGAACGGCATGGTGGCGAGCGGCAGGTACCAGCCAGAGATGCCACGACGTGCCAAGGTCCGCGCCGCCAACACAATGGTTACGCCGTAGCCCGCCACGAACACCAGCAAGTTGACGCCTGCCAGCGCCAGCGGCGTGCCCCTCTGCCCTTCAACTTCAACGGCCCCCACCAAATAAAGCGCCACTGAGCCAATTAAGCAAAATGGATGCAGCAGCGCCGAAGCGAACACGCCGAGCGTCATCGCCTGCGCTGTCCAGAACCCCGCCGGCCCCACTTCGCCGGCAAAGCGCTTGGGGTTGCGCATGTGCACCAGCCAGGTGAGGAGAAAACCCTTCATCCAGCGCGCCCGCTGCCGCAGCCAGTTGAGGCTCTGGGTCATCGCCTCCTCGTAGGTGCGGCTGTCGAGTGTTTCGATGTCGAAGCCGAAACGCGCCAGCCTCAAGCCCAGATCGGCATCCTCGGTCACGTTGTGCGGATCCCATGCGCCCACCTGTTGCAGCGCCGCCATGCGGAAGTGATTGGAGGTGCCGCCCAAGGGCAGCGGCAGGCGGTGATTGGCCAGCACCGGCAGCATCACGCCGAACAGCACGGCATATTCGATTGAGAATTGCCGGGTCAGCCAGTTTTCGTTGGGGTTAAAGAACGTCAGTTGCGCTTGCAGGCAGGCGAGATCGCTTGGAGCCACGGCAAAGCGCTCGGCGGCCTTGCGCAATTGGTCTGGCTCCGGAATGTCCTCGGCATCAAAGATGGTGACCAGTCTGCCACGGGCGAATTGCAACGCGTAGTTCAGCGCCCGTGGCTTGGTCTGCGGCGAGCCCGCCGGCACCACGATCGTCTCGAACTGGCGCGGCAGGCGGATACCAGCCACGGCCCGCTGCATCAGGATGTCGGTCTCCTCAAGGATCAGCTTGATGTCGAGCTTCTCGGGCGGATAGTCGAGGCTGTTCAGCGCCCCCAACAGTTGGCTGAGCACCGAGGTCTCGCGGAACAACGGCACCAGCACTGAATACGCCGGCAAGTCCTCGTCGGAAAGCCGTGCCGGGCGTTGCCGTTGCACTTTGAGCTGCGGAAACAGGCAGAGGATGCGCAGGATGATGACCGACAGGAAGAACGCCCCGCTCACCACCGAGGCAATGATCCACACCGCGATAAATGGCAGAAAGGCCACGCCCGCCACGGCGACGGCCAACAGCAGCACGGCAATCCAGCTTTGGCCCTCGCTAAATCGCCACCTTGCCGAAAACTCGGGGCTGCGGCGGGAAAGGCCGGATGTCGCCTCCTGCAGCAGCCTTGTGCCATGGACTGCGCGGGCTGCGGCAATCAATTCAGCAGCTTCCGCATAGGCAATGACCTTGAGTCCCACGGCATCGGCATGCTCGACTGCTGCCGGTCCGCAGGCGGCATAGAGTTGCAAGCCGGGAAGGGTCACCATCGGCACCAGCTTGCGGCTGAAGGCCAGATGCAACTCATCCATGGGCAAACGCCGCAGGGCGTCGCACAGCGTGGCTGTTTCCAGTCTGGGCAAGACATTGCCATGATCTGGCACTATCGTGCTGGAACCAAAACTCTCACTGAACCCTTGGGGTTCACTCACGTCCCGCACGATTGACAACCAATTGACACAACGTAAATCGATACTGCAACCACACGTAAATTTAACAACCGCTTTCTGGTTGTGTTTCTTGAATTTGGTTAGCCTTCCGATTGCGTTCGGCCAGGAAGCGACGTCCGGCAACTACGAGCCGCCGCTGTTCCGCCATGCCGCCGCCGAACAGCTCCCAGCTCTTGCCCCTGAAACGCAGGTGCGCCTGCTGGCTGATGACGATTTCGCTCCCTTCAGCTTCCTGTCGTCCTCAGGCGCCCCAGGCGGCCTGTCGGTCGAACTGGCGATGGCGGCTTGCGCCGAACTTAAAGTCCGCTGCACCGTGGCCACGTTGCCCTTTGCCGGGATCATGGCGGCCTTGGCGCGGGGCGATGGCGACGTCGCCATCGCCGGCCCGCGGCTCGACGCGGCAACGGCCCGCCAGGCGCTGGCCACCAGACCCTTCTTTCGCACCATGGGCCGCTTTGCCGTCCAGACCGGCAATCCCCTGACTTCTTCCGATCCCCTCAGCCTCGCCTCCAAACGCATCGGCGTTGCCGCCAACTCCGCCCATGCCCGTTGGCTTGAGACCTACTATGCATCCGCCGAGATCGTGGCTTTCGATGACGCTCAGAAGGCTGCCGACGCGCTTCGCACCGGCAATGTCGACGTGCTGTTCGGCGACAATGTGCAGCTGATCTACTGGGCATCGGGCCAATCCTCCGGCGGCTGCTGCCGCTTGCTCGGCGGCGCCTATTCGGATTTCGGCACCTTCAGCCGCAACCTCGTTTTCCTGGTACGAGCCGAAAGACCCGAACTTCGCGCCGCTTTCGACTGGGGTCTCGATATGGCCCAGAAAAACGGCGCAACGTCGGGCATCCTGAAGGCTTACCTGCCCCTGAACCCGTGGTGAGCGATGGCCTCGGCCTCCGTTCCGCACAAATCGGCAATCGTCTTGCCTCGCGCCGACAATTCCTTGGCCATGCCATCGAGAATCTCGGCCACCAGTCCCGGCCCCTTGTAGACCAGCGCCGAATAGAGCTGCACGAGACTGGCCCCCGCCTTGATCTTCAGCAGTGCCGAAGCTGCGTCATGAACGCCACCCACGCCGACCAGCGGCACCGCGCCTTTCGTCAGCACACGGAGTTTCGCCAGCTGCACGGTGGAAAGTTCCAGCAGCGGCTCGCCCGACAAGCCGCCCGCTTGCGGCTTCAAATCCGAACGCAACCCATCTCGCCGCAACGTGGTGTTCGACACGATGATGCCGTCAACCGCACCTTGGCCGCAGACCAATGCGATGTCTTCCATCTCATCGTCATTGAGATCAGGCGCGATCTTCAGCAGCATCGGCGGCCGCGCATCCTGCTGCTCGCGCGCCGCGTTGAGCCGGCTTAACAGTGACTCGAGTTCGGCGCGCGATTGCAACGCCCGGAGGCCCGGCGTATTGGGCGATGAGATATTGACGGTGAAATAATCCGCCACATGCGAGAAGGCGAGGATGCCCTTCACATAATCGCCGATGCGATCTTCCGACAGCTTGTTGGCACCGATATTGACGCCGACGATGCCGCCCCGCCCGCGCCGCGCTTCCAACCGCCGCAAAGCCGCCGCATGGCCCTCGTTGTTGAACCCCATGCGGTTGATGACGGCGCGATCTTGCGCCAGCCGGAACAGCCGCGGGCGTGGGTTGCCCTCCTGGGCCAATGGCGTCACCGTGCCGATTTCGGTGAAGCCGAAGCCCAGCGCCAGCATGGCATCGGGCACCTCCGCATTCTTGTCGAACCCCGCCGCCAGACCCAGCGGATTGGCAAAACGCAGCCCGAAGGCCGCAACCGCCAGCCGCGCGTCACACGGCGCCGGGGCGCCCAGCGGCAGCATCCGCAGCGCGTTGATGGTCAACCCATGCGCCCGCTCGGCATCGAGCCGGTGCAGCATGGGTCGCGCTAGCGCAAAGCCCAAATTTGCCAGCATCAAAATTCTGTTTCGGGCGGAAACCGGTGTATGCCATCAACCAGCGGCAGAGGCAGGACCCAAACGGCCAGCCTGGTGTCGATCGCCCCATAGACATGCGGAAACAAGGCGCCGCCGCGCGATGGCTCCCACCTGAGGCCAGTCAAATGGTCTTCGGCAAGAGCCACCAGCACCAGCCCTTGCCTCCCGCCAAAGTGCCGGGCCGCAGTCTCGCGCATTTGATGAGCCGCCGAAAGATGGATGAAACCGTCCTGGATATCGACAGCCGAACCCTCGAACCGGCCAGCGGCTTCTGCCCGGCCCCACTCCGCCGCGCCGACGATCTTGAACAGGAATCGCATGTTGCCCTCAATAGGCTTGTAATCGCATCTGGACAATCGCCGCAATTCGAGGTATCGCTTCCTATCAATAAGAACTTTTTGTAGCAGGTGAGGCAAAACATGCTCAGTCACAAGCAGGTCTGGAACGCCATTGACGTGGTCGCCGAACGTTATGGCTTTTCGGCATCGGGTCTGGCGAAGAAATCGGGGCTCGACCCCACGTCGTTTAATCCCTCGAAGCGCAACGGCCC
>JANPCS010000513.1:0-15047 GCA_031431065.1 Hyphomicrobiales bacterium
CCGCATTGGCGCGCGGCACCGTAGTCGAAGTGCGTGATCTGTTTTTTGCAACACCGGCGAGACTCAAATTTCTCAAATCCGACCGCACCGAAACCGCCGAGGCCGCCGACGTCGTCCGCCGCCTGGCTTTGGCCCATCCCAACGTGGGCGTGAGCTTTGTCACCGAAGAACGCCGCCTGATCGATGCGCCGCCGGGCGAGAATGAAATCGACCGCATTGCCCGCGTTATCGGCCGTGAGTTCATGGAGAACGCCGTTGCTTTCACCCATGAACACGAAGGCGTTGAGGTGCGGGGCTTTGCCGGATTGCCGACCTGGTCGCGGGGCACCGGCGGCCAGCAATATATGTTCGTCAATGGCCGCAGCGTGCGCGACAAGCTGATCGCCGGTGCCATGCGCGGCGCCTATGCCGGCCTGATGGCCGCCAGCCGTTATCCGGCGATCGTGCTCTTCCTCAGCTGTCCGCCGGACCGCGTCGATGTGAATGTCCATCCCGCCAAGGCCGATGTCCGCTTCCGCGACGGTGGATTGGTCCGTGGACTGATCGTCAGCGCCATACGCGCGGCGCTGGCCCAAAGGCCCGCCGCCGGCGATACCGGCCTGGGGGCGCAGACGGCGGCGCGTTTCAGGCCGGCGATGCCAACGCAGGCGTTCGCGCCCGGTCTTGCCGAGGTGCAGGCGGCTTTCAATATGAACTTCGCCCCGTCATCGGCTCCCGCGGCCGAAGATGTTCCGCAGACGGACTATCCGCTCGGCCAGGCGCGCGCCCAGTTGCACGACAATTACATCGTGGCTCAAACCAGAGGCGGTTTCATGCTGATCGACCAGCACGCCGCCCACGAGCGCCTTGTTTACGAGCGCCTGAAGCGCGAACGCGCCGGGAAGGGCATCGCCACGCAGCCGCTGCTGGTGCCGGACGTGATCGACCTCGATCCCGTTCAGGTCGAGCGCCTGAGCGCCGCCGCTGAGTTACTGGCCCAGGGCGGCCTGGTGCTTGAAGGTTTTGGCGACGGTGCCGTCATCGTCCGCGAGGTGCCCGCCGCGTTGGGACAGGCCGACATCGCCGGAGTGGTGCGCGATGTCGCCGACGAATTGGCGGAACTGGGCGTTGCCTCGACACTCGAACAACGCATCAACCATGTGCTGGCCACCATGGCCTGCCACAACTCGGTGCGCTCCGGCCGCAAATTGAGGCCCGAGGAAATGAACGCCCTGCTGCGCGAGATGGAGGCCACCCCCAACTCCGGCCAGTGCAATCACGGCCGCCCGACCTATATCGAACTGAAACTCGCGGATATCGAGAAGCTGTTCGGGCGGCGGTAGCGCTGGTCACATCGCGGGGCGGTAGAAGCGCACCTGCGTGTCGCCATAGTCGCGGCGGTCGATGAGCGTCAGGCCCGCTCTATCCGCCACCTCGGCCTTGACGGCCTCTTCCAGCACCACGATGGCGCCGGGGTTCAGCCACTGACCGTTGACAAGCGAGGCCAAGGCTCTATCGCCAAGCCCCTTGTTGTAGGGCGGGTCGGCGAAGACCAGATCGAACTTCGGCTGTGGCGCGCAGAGGCCAAGGTCCGTGGCATCGCGCTTCCAGATTTTCGCCAGCCCGATGACACCCAGCGCATCGGCGTTGGTGCGGATGAGACCGCGGGCTTCCGCCGCATCGTCGACGAACTGGCAGAAACGGCTCCCACGCGAAATGGCTTCGAGACCGAGTGCTCCCGTTCCGGCAAACAGATCGAGCACCCGGGCGCCATCGATCTCCAGCCCATCGATGCCATGCGCCAGAATGTTGAAGATCGATTCCCGCACCCGGTCGGAGGTTGGCCGGGTGGCCGAACCCGACGGGGCCATGATGCTATGGCCTTTGAATTTTCCGCCGACGATCCGCATCATCCCTCTTGAAGAATTTTTCGCCCACCGCCGATTTCATCGCCTTGGGCGGCACTTCCTCGATGCCGCCGCGGGCCATTTCGCCCAGCGTGAACGGCCCGAAGGAGGTGCGGATCAGCCGGTTCACCTGCAGGCCCAGATACTCGCAGATGCGCTTGACCTCGCGATTCTTGCCTTCCCTGATGGCAATGGTGAGCCACTGGTTATCGCCCTTGGCGCTTTCCAGCCTGGCTTCGATCGGGCCATACTTGACTCCCTCGATTTCAACGCCATCGGCGATCTTGCCCAATGCCGCCTCATCAATCTGGCCATAGGCGCGCACCCGGTAGCGCCTGATCCAGCCGGTGGCGGGCAGTTCGAGGAATCGCGCCAACTCGCCATCGTTGGTGAGCAGCAGCAACCCCTCGGTGTTGATGTCGAGGCGGCCGATTGACACGACGCGCGGCAATTGCTGGCGCAGCTTCTCGAACACCGTGGGGCGGCCTTCGGGATCATGGTTGGAAACGACGAGGCCACCCGGCTTGTGATAACGCCACAGCTTGGTCTCGTCCTTCTGCGGCAGCGGCTGACCATCGACCGTGACCAGGTCCTTTGGCGTCACATTGACGGCGGCAGACGTGAGGGCAGCACCATTGAGCTTGACCCGGCCCTCGCCGATCAGCCGCTCGGCATCGCGCCGCGAGCACAGGCCTGCGCGCGCGATGACCTTGGCAATCCGCTCACCCTCGAAGCCGCTCATCTTGACGTGTCACTCATGATTGCTTCATCTGGCAGAATGCCACTGACACTGCCAGAGCCAATGCGGCTTGCCTTCCACGAAGCCGAAGCCGCCGCCGCACGGGGCGAGGTGCCGGTGGGTGCGGTCATCACCGGCAAGGCGGGAGCGATCCTTAGCTGCGCCGGCAACCGCACGCTGGAACTGAAAGACCCCACCGCTCATGCCGAGATGCTGGCTATTCGTGCTGCGGCGTCAGTGCTCGACTCAGAAAGGCTGGTCGACTGCGATCTCTATGTGACACTCGAGCCCTGCGCCATGTGCGCCGGGGCGATTTCCTTCGCCCGCCTCAGGCGGCTTTATTTTGCCGCAGCCGACGAGAAGATGGGAGCCGTCGAACACGGCAGCCGCTTCTTCGCGCAATCGACCTGCCATCACCGTCCCGATGTCTATAGCGGCATTGGCGCGGAGCGGGCGAAAATACTCCTGAGAGAATTCTTCAAGACGAGGCGCTAACCGATTTGATTGATTCGCTTTTCGAGTTCGCGCTTCAACTGGTCCTTGGCCGGTTGCGCGGCTTTCAGAAGATCGCCGAGGCGGAAGAAATCACCGCCCGAAAAATCAGTGAGCTCCGGCTCGATGTGGATGTCAGGCTGCTGCGTGGCACGTTTCAGCATGGCCACCTGGTGAAACATGATAAGCAGGGAGCCGACCGCCAGTTCCATGTTGCCGCGATGTTTCTTGGCGGGTGGCTTGGGCCTGCCGGTGACATCGATGGCGACCACAATGTCGCTGCCATCGCGCACCCGGTCGCAGGGCAGGGGATTGGTGATGCCGCCATCGACGTAAGTGTGGCCATCATATTGCGGACCAAGAATGACGCCCGGAATGGCGATCGAGGCAGCAACCGCCTTGACCAAGGAGCCACGTTCGATGACGCGCTCGCACATGTCGTCAAAGTCGGTGGTGATCACCTTGAAGGGAATCGTCAGGTCTTCGATGAGCTTGGGCAGCGTGTCCGGAAGAACGAGGCCGGCGAGCGTTTCGCCTTGCAGATGCATTGAGCCGAAACCGCGCATGGCGAGGAGATCGAATATCCCGGCCCGGCCCATGACATAGCGCATGGCGCCGATGCGGTTGGCGAGCAGCATTTCGGCGCGCTCGCGTATTTCTTTGGCACTCATGCCTCCTGCATAGGCAGCCCCGATCAGCGAACCGATTGAACAGCCGGCGATGACCGATGGCTTGATGCCAAGCTCGTCGAAGACTTCGAGCATCGGAATATGGGCCAATCCGCGAGCACTACCACCGCCCAGCGCCAGGCCGATCTTGAGGGTGCTCATGCTCCAGCCTTTCGCGCAAAATTCCAGGCGGTTTCGGCCAGTGGCTTCACTTGGGCGGCCATGGCGGCGGCATCGGCATTGGCGGCCGTGCCATCGCGCACCCGTCCCAGAATGCCTTGCAGGATGGCGGCCAGACGGAAGAAATTATAGGCCATGTAGAAGTCGAACCCGTAGATGCTGCTGCGCCCGGTGCGGCGGCAGTAGTCGGCGATGTAGTCGGCAATGGCGGGAATGCCGGGATCGGTTTCATGGCCGATCAGCGAGCCGACCCCGGCGCCAGTTTCGGACACCGGCATGAACCACTGCATCAGGTGATAGGTGAAATCCGCCAGCGGATCGCCGATGCTCGCGAGTTCCCAGTCGAGCACCGCGACGATGCGCGGTTCGATCTCGTGCACGATGCAATTGTCGAGGCGGAAATCGCCGTGGACGATGGCGGCACCGGAATCCGCCGGGCAGGCGGCGGGAAGCCAGGCGATAAGTTGGTCCATTGCAGCGACCGGTTCGGTTTGCGAAGCCCGGTACTGCTCGCTCCAGCGCCTGATCTGGCGCACCAAGTAGCCCTGCGGCTTGCCGAAATCAGAGAGACCGAGACTGGCGGGATCATGAGCATGGAGCCTGGCAATGGTGGTGTTGAGCGATGAGAACAGCGCCGCGCGATCCTTGAGCGAAAGGCCCGGCGCATGCGGCTGCCAGAACACCCGGCCTTGCACATGCTCCATGATGTAGAATGCCGAACCGATGATTGTGTCATCCGTACACAGATGAAGCGGCCGGGCGACCGGAAACGGGGCTTCGGCCAGCGCCAGCGTCACCCGGAATTCGCGCTCGATGGCGTGAGCCGACGGCAGCAGCTTGCCGGACGGCTTGCGCCGCAGAACATAGGAACGGCCGGGAGTCGTCAATTTGTAAGTAGGGTTCGACTGCCCGCCCTTGAACCGCTCGGCGCTGAGCAGCCCGGCATAAGCATCGATATGCAAAGCGAGGTAGCTGTCGAGCGCCGCCAGAGGCAGATCGGCCGCCATCGTTCCCGAAAACGCCTGCTGCCGATCAATGCGCATGAGCATTCAGAAACGGCAGGAGAGCTTCCAGCACTGCCTGGGGATTTTCCTCGGCGACGAAATGGCCGCTGTCGATGGCGTGGCCTTCAGCGCTCGGGCACCACGTCCGCCAGGTTTGGAGCGGCGATGATGTTTCACTTGGGATGCCGTGATTGCCCCACAGCACCAGCGTGGGGCAGGCGATCCTGGCGCCCGCCGCGACGTCGGCGCTGTCGATCGCCATGTCGATGGTCGCCCCGGCGCGGTAGTCGTTGCAGGTGGCGTGGATGTGTTCCGGCGTGGCGTAGTGCAGCCGGTATTCGGCGAGGGCTCTTTCATCGAAAGCCGAGAGATTGCGCGAACCCGTCCAACTGGCAATCGTGTAATCGAGATAGTTGATGGGGGCTTTTTCGATCAGCATTTCGGGCAACGGAAATGGCTGCGCGAGGAAGAGCCAGTGATAGGTCTTCATCGCCAGCCTGACGGTGAAATCCGACCACATCGCGTAAGTCGGAACGATATCAAGCACCGTGAGGCCGCTGACGGCGGCGGCATGATCGAGCGCCATGCGATAAGCGACGCGGGCCCCCCGGTCGTGGCCCACAACGGCAAATCGGGCGTGGCCGAGCGAAGCCATCAGGGCGATCAAATCACTGGCCATGACGCGCTTCGAATAGGCCAGGTTGGCGGCATCGTTCGGCGGACACGATGAATAGCCATAGCCCCGCAGATCCGGCATCACGCAGGTGAAATTTTGCATCAGCTCCGGCGCCACCCGGTGCCACATGGCATGGGTCTGCGGGAAGCCGTGGATCAGCAGCAGCGGCGGGCCGGAGCCACCGATGCGGGCATAGATTTCAGCTTCGCCCGTCTGAAAACGGGTCTCGCGCGTGCCGGGGAACAGGTTGCTCATGTCTGGAGATTACACCTCCTTTTCAATGGCGCGCCAGCCGATATCGCGGCGGCAGAAACCTTCGGGCCAGTCGATGCGATCGACGGCGGCATAGGCGCGGGCCTGCGCTTGCCTCACCGACTTGCCGCGCGCCGTGACGTTGAGCACGCGGCCGCCATTGGCGACGATCATGCCATTTCTCGCGGCGGTCCCGGCATGAAAAATTTCAACACCTTCCATCGCGGCAGCGCCTTCAAGGCCGCGAATTTCCGTGCCTTTGTGCGCTTCGCCCGGATAGCCCCTGGCGCACATGACGACGGTGAGTGCCACGTCGTCGAACCAGCGCACGCTCACCTTGTCGAGCGTGCCATCGCAACAGGCGAGCAGCAGCGTGACTAGATCGTCTTTCAGCCGCAGCATCAACACTTGCGTTTCGGGGTCGCCGAAGCGGCAATTGTATTCGATGAGTTTGGGCCCGTCCTTGGTGAGAATCAATCCGGCATAGAGCGCGCCAACATAAGGGTGACCCATATCGCTCAGTGCACGGATGGTCGGCTTGACGATTTTTTCCAGCGCTTCTTCGCAAAGCGCCGTTGTCATGCAGGGGGCAGGAGAGTAGGCGCCCATGCCGCCGGTGTTGGGGCCGGTATCGCCTTCACCAACTCGTTTATGATCCTGCGCGGTGGCCAGCGGCAGGGCGTATCTGCCGTCGGTGAGGACGAAGAAGCTCGCTTCCTCACCCTCGAGAAATTCCTCGATGACGCATTCGGCGCCGCCGAACTTGCCCGAGAAGATGTCGTCCAATGCGCTGCGAGCTTCCGCCATTTCCATGGCAACGGTGACGCCCTTGCCCGCCGCCAGCCCATCGGCCTTGATGACGATCGGTACGCCCCGCGCCTCGAGATAGGCAAGTGCCGGCGCATGATCGGCAAAGCGGCCATAGGCGGCGGTGGGGATAGAATACCTGGCGCAGATGTCCTTGGTGAAGCCCTTGGAACCTTCGATCTGGGCGGCAAATTTTGTCGGCCCGAAGACCTTGATGCCGGCGGTCAGAAGATCATCGGCAAGACCCGCCACCAGAGGCGCTTCCGGACCCACTACGACGAGACCGATGCTCTCGGTCTTGCAGAAGCCGATGACGGCGGCGTGGTCCGTCACCTTCACATCCGCCAATCGCGCAATCTGGCCGATGCCGGGATTACCAGGTGCCACGAACAGCTTGTCGCAGAGCGGGCTGTTGACGATGGCCCAGGCCAGCGCATGCTCGCGGCCGCCAGATCCGATGAGGAGGATGTTCATGGGGTGAGCGCGTCCTTGCTTTTGCGTGGCTTGTCGCATTTGATGGCGCGGAATCAAAGCGCGGATTTTGCAATGGCCACCATATGGGATCACGATCCCGAAACCGGCGAGATTATCGAGCCACCGAAATCCAACGCCGGCGAGTATTCGGTGAGCGAGCTGTCGCAGGCTCTGAAGCGCACCTTGGAAGACACGTTCGGCCTGGTGCGGGTGCGCGGCGAAATCTCCGGCTTCAGGGGGCCGGTGGCCTCGGGCCATTGCTACTTCTCGATCAAGGACGAGGGTGCGAAGATCGACGCGGTGATCTGGCGCGGCAGTTTCAGCAGGCTGCGCGCGAAATTGCAGGAGGGGCTCGAGGTCATCGCCACCGGCAAGATCACGTCTTATCCGCAGAAATCCGCCTATCAGATCGTCATCGAAAACATCGAGCCAGCCGGTGCCGGCGCGCTGATGGCGCTGCTGGAAGAAAGAAAGCGCAAGCTCACCGCCGAAGGCCTGTTCGATGCGGCGCGCAAAAAACCCATTCCCTATCTGCCGCGCCTCATCGGCGTCGTCACCTCGCCGACCGGTTCGGTGATCCGCGATATCCTGCACCGGCTGAACGAGCGCTTTCCGCGTCATGTGCTGGTCTGGCCGGTGCGTGTGCAGGGCGAGACGAGCGCCACCGAAGTGGCCGCGGCGATTGACGGCTTCAACCGCATGGCGGTGCGGCCCGATGTCATCATCGTGGCGCGGGGTGGCGGCTCGCTCGAAGACCTCTGGAGTTTCAACGAGGAAATCGTCGTGCGCGCTGTTGCCGCCAGCCTGATCCCGGTGATCTCGGCCGTCGGCCACGAGACCGATACGACATTGATCGACTTTGTCTCTGATCTCAGGGCCCCGACACCATCAGCGGCGGCCGAAAAGGCCGTGCCGGTGCGGGCCGAACTGCTGGCCGAAGTGGCGTCGCTCAGTGCCCGGCTGTCGGGCGGCCTGCGCCGGGTGATGGACGAGCGCCGCACAAGGGTGAAATCCGCCGCCCGGGCGCTGCCAAGGCCGGAAGAATTGCTGGGCCTGGCAAGGCAGCGGCACGATTCCGCCTCGGGACGGCTGGTGCAGGCGCTCAGGGCCAATACCCAGGAGCATCGATCCAGGCTGAACCGCGTGGGGCCGCGCTTGTCATTGGCACCTTTGAAAGCCGTGATCGTCAATGAACGGAAGTCGTTGGAGACATCGAGCCAGCGCGCCGCGCGGGCCCTGCTCCGCATCGTCGAGTTCAAACGCCAGCGCTTCGCGGGTGCTGCGAAACTCATCGACTCGCTGTCCTATAAGTCCGTGCTGCGCCGCGGCTTCGCTGTCGTGCGCGACGCCAAGGATGTGCCAATCCACGCGGCGGTGCAGGTGAAGCTGGGGCAACCGCTGGTGATCGAATTCGCCGATGCCAAGGTGAAGGTCAGGGAAGACGGCAGCCCCAAGCAGGGGAGCTTGTTCTAGCTCCGATCTCCTCATACTGAATATTGGACCGCAGTATCAGTAAGAACGCTGCCAAATTCTCAAGTGCCGACTCGGGGTCAATGGACCGACTCTGTGTAATTCTCCAACATTTCGTCCGCTGTGGCTTTTCTCAAGTGCTTAACCATCTCGGAAATCGCGTCCCTCCTTCTAGGAGCTGGGATATAGGGAATTTCGAAAATTTCCTCGTAAGCCTTTTTGAATTCCACTTTGTCGCGGACATGAAAGAAGGCAGGCCATTCCCTATAGTCCGCTTCGGTTAGCTTCCCACTAATTCCAATATGTCTCATGCAATTCGTTACAGTGTCCACATTTTCTCGAAGAGCTGCAACACAAATCTCGAAATCAATGCTGCAAGCGGACCAATCTACCTTCGCTAGAATCTCTTTGGCCTCGTCTGGTTTCTTACAACATCTTAGGGCGTTGGCATAGTTCACAGCAATCATTCTTCTGGTACGTTCTCGTGTCACATCTCTCGCCTTATGCGCAAACTCGAGAATTCGCCGCGCCAATTGATAGTCACCACGTTGCAGTAGACGATAGCCCAATTCGCTCAACTCACTATCAGCATGGAAGTCGTTTTTTCCCAGGAGCTTCTTTCTGACGACGTGTGTGAGCATAACGCCGAATTCGAAGATGCAGTTAACAGCCGATGAATAGTATTTTTCATTAACCTCCAGCTTATCATTGAGGGAGATATTGACCGAGGGGTAACCATATTTTTCCGCGTTTTTCAGGTACTTCTCAGACACATGTCCGTCAGTATGTGCAAACAAGTTTCGCCGCTCGCAGACTTCCATCAACTCGCACCAGTGTGGATAGCTCTCACTAATTTTGTCAATCTTAAGTTTCTTCTCAAACCACGCTATCTGTTCGTCTCTCTTTTCGTGCGACATCAGATCAAGTTCATTGTGCATTACGGAACGTCGTAAATCGTCAAAATTATCAAATGAAAGTATTTCCTTCACAGTAAGCGTCGCGGAATGATTTTCAATTATGGATGGATTGGCAATGATTGTAAGTCTCATGATGTCTCTGATATGCTGATCGAATGCCGCAATAAGCCCCATTAGAACGGTTCTAGCCAAGAATTTCGGTACATCGAATGTCGGTTCGAGTCTCTCGGTAAGTTTTGCAAAGTCGCGATAACACTCGTGAGGGAGTTGAAAGATCTCTCCGTCTTCTGCTTTGTCTGCCGATATCGCGTTCGCCTTTAGGAATTCATGGATTGATGTTTTGAGGACTTCACCGGTAAGTAATGGCACAATTGACATGATAAAAGGCATGAAATCCAAATAAATGACCATCGAATTTTCAAAATTGCGCAGGTGAAGTGAGAATTCGCTGTCCAAGCCGACGTCTCGTCGCTGTTCTTCCTTTATCTTGGGAGCTTCGAGCGCCGGGGAGGGAAATTCGCCAGTCAATGAGACGACGTGGCCGACTGTAAGGCCTGCTGACTGGAGAAGCTTGACAAAAATGGTCTTCTTGGGGGTATCCATAGTTTGAGGATCGTTGGCAGCTTCTGTTAAGTCAAGCTATATTCCTGTCGACGTATCCTGTCACTTGCTTATGACTGATATTAGTCAATACTTGTGGCTAATCCGCCCATTCCCCCTTTCGCATCAAGGCCTCGGATGTGCCGTCGGCCTTGACGCCATCGACATCGAGGTCGCCCGAGCCGATCATCCAGTCGACGTGAACGAGGCTGGAGTTGGCGCCGAGTGCCGCCTTTTCCTCGGCGCTGCGTGAGCCGCCGTCGCGGATGTTATCGCTGTAGGACTGGCCCACCGCGATGTGGCTGGCGGCGTTTTCATCGAACAGCGTGTTGTTGAAGATGATGCGACTGGCCGAGATCGGCGAGGAATGCGGCACCAGCGCCACTTCGCCCAGCCGGGCGGCCCCTTCATCCGTGGCGATCAGGCTGCGGAAGGCGTCCTCGCCCTTGGCCGCCGACATCTCGACGATGCGGCCCTTCTCGAAACGCACCTTGATGCCGTCGATCAGCGAACCCTGATAGGAGAGGGGCTTCGACGAGCAGACGATGCCGTCCACCTTGTCCTTGTGCGGACAGGTGAAAACCTCCTCTGTGGGTATATTGGCATTGCAGACAACGTCATTGCGCGCTCTTCCGGCTCCACCCTTCCACACGTGATCGTCCGCGAGGCCGAGCAGCAGGTCAACGCCGGGACCGGTGTATTTAAGCGCCGCATAGCGCCGCGCGTTGAGGAACGAAGTGCGCCGCGCCAGGGCGGCGGAATGCTCCTCCCAGGCTTTCACCGGATCGGCAACATCGGCCCGCGTGCAGGCGAAGATGGCGCGCCAGAGCCTGTCCATCGCCTCAGCCTCGGGCAATCCCGGAAACACCGATTTGGCCCACGCGGGCGTTGCGGCGGCTATGACGCACCAGTTGATGGCAAAGCCGGTAATCAGTTCCAGCGCCGGGCGATAGGCCAGCGACCGGGCCTTGTTGGCGCGCGCCAGCTTCTTCGGGTCCTGGCCGGAAAGCAGCGAAGGATCATCGCCGGCAATGGCCAGCCGCGCCGCACCGCCCTTGAACGCTTCCGCCATGCCGTTGAACAGCCAGGAGGGTGCCGTATCGAATGTATCGTCGCCCCCGTGCTGGTAGCGGGCAAGTGCTGTAACGTCATCGCCATAGATCGTGGTGACGAGGCTGGCGCCTGCCTTATAGGCATGCTCGGTGATGCGCCTGACCAGCGGCACCGCATCGAGCGGTGCGGAAATCAGCAATTGCTGGCCCGGCTGGATATTGAGGCCGGAACGGATGGTGAGCTTGGCGTAAGCATCGAGAAGCAGGTCATGTGTCATGCCGCCGGTCTATAAGCGATCCGCAAGCCGCTTCCAAGATGCGGCATCTTCAAAAATTCACCTGAACACGCTATTTAGTGGCCATGAACTTTCTTGATCAAGCCATACCCCAAAGGCGCGAGGCCAAACTGCGCTACCTGGATGCCGATTTCCAGGTGCTGCGCGAGGGCGATTTCGTGCGCTGTGGGGCCACGGGAGACCCGATCTCCGTCGAAAACCTGCGCTATTGGAATGTCGAGCAGCAGGTGGCCTACCGCTCGGCCGATATTGCCTTCCGGGAACTGTTGAAATCGTTCAAATAATGCGGCTGAGCAAGTTCTGGATATCGCGCTGGAAGAGGATCAGAATGTTGGCGACAATGAGCAGCGCCTGAACCTGCATCACCGTCGAATCACGCATCTTGTGTTCGACCCGGACCTTGCGGATAATGTAGAGAATGAAGAAGATGGTATTGATGGCCAAAAGCCTGGCAATCACCGGGGGATCGCCCGATGCCATGTAGTCATAGGCCTGGTCCCAGCGGGCTCTTTGAAACAGTTCAAACATGATTTCGGGCGCCTTGGCGTTCCATTCCGGCGTATTTTCGCAGGTTCAGGTTAACTCAATATTGATTCAAGGCGCCGGACTGGAAAGAATTCCGCAGGCCGTGTATAACTCCGCCTTCGAGAGTGACGAGAAGTGAGGGGACAACCCCCTCGGGTTGGAGTAGGTAAGATGAAGACGAACTGGACACCTGACAGCTGGCGGCAATTCCCGGTTGTGCAGGTGCCGGAGTATGACGACAAGGCCAAGCTGGCGCAGACCGAAAAACTCCTGGCCGGCTTTCCGCCCCTGGTGTTCGCAGGCGAGGCGCGGAAGCTGAAGCGCAAGCTGGCCCGTGTCGCCGAGGGCAAGGGTTTCCTCCTTCAGGGCGGCGACTGCGCCGAGAGCTTCGCCGAACATTCCGCCGACAATATCCGCGATTTCTTCCGGGTTTTCCTGCAGATGTCGGTGGTCTTGACCTTTGCCGGCGGCCAGCCGGTGGTCAAAGTTGGCCGCATCGCCGGGCAATTCGCCAAGCCGCGCTCCTCGCCCACCGAAGTGATTGATGGCGTCGAACTGCCGATCTATCGCGGTGACATCGTCAATGGCGCCGAAGCCACCCTTGCCGAGCGCAAGCCCGATCCGGAACGCCAGATCATGGCCTACCGGCAGTCGGCGGCGACCCTCAACCTGCTCCGCGCCTTCGCGCAAGGCGGCTATGCCAACCTCGAACACGTGCACAAGTGGACGCTTGGCTTCCTCAAAGATTCGCCGGCTTACGAGCGTTACCAGGAGGTTTCCGACCGGATCACCGAAGCCGTCGGCTTCATGCGCGCCTGCGGCATCAATGCCGATACAGCACCACAACTGCGCACCACCGATTTCTTCACCAGCCACGAGGCCCTGCTGTTGGGCTTCGAGCAGGCGCTGACCAGGGTGGATTCGACTTCCGGTGACTGGTACGCGACTTCCGGCCACATGCTGTGGATCGGCGACCGCACCCGCCAGCCGGACCATGCGCATGTCGAGTATTGCCGGGGAGTCAAGAACCCCATCGGCCTCAAATGCGGCCCCTCGCTTAAAGCCGGCGAGTTGATCAAGCTGATCGACCTGCTGAACCCCGATAATGAGCCGGGCCGCCTGACGCTGATCGCCCGCTTTGGCGCCGACAAGGTGGAAAAACACCTGCCCGACCTGATCCGCGCCGTGAAACGCGAGGGCCGTGTGGTGGTGTGGTCCTGCGACCCGATGCACGGCAATACCGTGAAGTCGACGAGCGGCTACAAGACGCGGCCGTTCGAAGCGGTGTTGAGCGAAGTGCGGCGCTTCATGGGCGTGCACCAGGCGGAAGGAACGCATGCCGGCGGCATCCATGTCGAGATGACCGGCAAGGACGTGACCGAATGCACCGGCGGCCTGCGCGCGCTGCGCGACGAAGACCTCAACGACCGCTACCACACCTTCTGCGACCCGCGCCTCAACGCCGCCCAGGCCTTGGAGCTGTCATTCCTGGTTGCCGAGGAAATCAAGAAGGAAATGGCCTCGCGGCCCAAGGCGGATGACGAGGAATCGGCGGAAGCGGCGGAGTAGTGAATTGCGGTGGCGCCTACGAAGGCTGTAGCCGGTATCATGCAACGTGCGGCGCGGCCGGTCGAACCGGTTTCCGGCGGGGCTGGATCGATACGCTCACCTCGACATCCTGGTTGAGCCTTCCCAGTATGGTTAGCATCCGGTCAATGGTGAAGCGATCGAGCTTCACATTGCGGATGCGGGAAAAGTCGGACGCGGCAATGCCGGTGATCTCCCCAGCTCTGCGAACCGTCAACTTTTCATCGTCAAGGACACCGATGATTTTCGCGGCGAGAATGGCTTTCAGTTGCAGCACTTCCGCATCGGGGTGGCCAAAATCGCGAAACACGTTTCCGCTCCCTCGTATCAGTTCCATGTCGTCGTCATTGGTCATGCCCTTCATGGGCTTGGCGCTGTCGGCCTTGCGGCCAAGGGCGGCAGCGGAAAGCGCCAGATTGGCCTCGCGCTGCACATCCTCGGGAAATTCCTCAAAATTCTTCCGCGCGCCCTTGAGCCAAGCAATCTCGCGTATCGCTATCATGCAAAGATGTTGTCAAATTTGACCACAATTTGCAAGCGGTTTTCTGTCTGGGTTTTGGAAGTGGTTTATGCACGGAAAAAGCCATTGAAAATCAAGGACGGCGGGCGTGTGCATAATTCTTGATTTCTGCGCGGCTTGCGATTTTCTATCTCATTTGAATATCAATGCGCCTCAACCGACCGTGGGACCAACCCCATGCCGCGAGACCTTCGCAGCGGGCACCGGATGGCATGTCCCGCCGCTTTCGGTTTGGTCTTTGCGTTGTTGAGAACGCATCCTTATATCTGTAACTGAAAATATTCGATATAGGGCGCCCCGCGATGATCGACCTCTACCACTGGCCCACCCCCAACGGCCACAAGATCACGATCTTCCTGGAGGAGGCGGGGCTCGCATACCGGCTGCACCCGGTCGATATCGGCAAGGGCGAGCAGTTCAGGCCGGAGTTTCTGGCGATTTCCCCCAACAACCGCATTCCGGCGATTGTCGATCTAAACCCCGCCGGTGGCGGAGCGCCGGTCTCGCTGTTCGAGTCGGGCGCCATTCTCCTCTATCTCGCTGAGAAGACGGGTAAGTTCATCGCTTCCGATCTCCGCGGCCGGGCCGAGACGCTGCAATGGCTGTTCTGGCAGGTGGCGGGACTTGGCCCGATGGCCGGGCAGAATGGCCATTTCAATACCTATGCGCCGGAAAAAGTGCCCTATGCCGTGGACCGCTACACCAAGGAAACCAACCGGCTCTATGGCGTCATGAACCGGCGTCTGAAGGACCGGGACTACCTCGCCGGCACCTATTCCATCGCCGACATGGCCTGCTACCCGTGGATCGTGCCGCACCGGCGCCACCTGCAGGACTTGAACGATTTCCCGCATCTGAAGCGCTGGTTCGAGGCCATCGCGGCGCGTGCCGCCGTCGCCAAG
>JANPCS010000514.1:0-23132 GCA_031431065.1 Hyphomicrobiales bacterium
TGAACGGGCCGGGGTAGGTTGCGGGGTCTTGCAGGTACGGGGCAGACGAGTCGAGATTGAGGGTCATGTTCATCTCAGCATGTAGACGTTACGCATGGTTTCGTGAACCGTGCAGGTGCCGCTCCAGCCACCGGGGAACAGCACCACGGTGCCGGCGCGAACCTCGATCACCTCGCCCGACTGGTGCGTGTAGGTCGCCCGGCCGCTGACGAAGTGGCAGAGCTCATCGCGCGGAATCGACAGGGGCCAGGTGCCAGGCGTGCATTGCCACAAACCGGTCTCCGGCTCGTTGCCCGGCCCCTTGAACAGCAGCACGCCGTCGCTCTTGGAATTGCCGGCAACGGAACCGGCCTGATAGCCCCAGTCCTTCAACGGACCAGCGTAGGACGCAGGCCCCTCGATATGAGGTGCTGAGGATTCGAGTTTGGCCGGCATCAGGCGAGTTTCCGGCGGGCAAGGCCATCGATCACCTTGGCGGCCTTCGTCGGTCCATGCTGGGCGCGCATCACGGCGGATGTTTTCTTCAACCGCGCTTTCATCGTCTTGTCCGAAATCATCGTCATGATTTTCACCTTCAACTCGTCATCGCTCCAGTCATAGCGGTTGAGCTTGAAACCGTGGCCGGTCTCCTCGACACGCGTCGCGTTGTCGTGCCCGTCCCAGACATAGGGCATGATGATCGCCGGCTTGGCGAAGTAAAGGCACTCGGTGAAGGAGTTGTTGCCGCCGTGGTGGATAACGCCCGCCACTTGTCTGATCAACGAAGGCTGCGGGAACCACTTGCCGATGATGACGTTAGCCGGAATGTCCGTGTACTGATCCATGTAATCGCCGACATTCACCAGCGCTTTCACCGGCATGGTGCCGATCACCTTGATCATCCGCTTCAGCAACTCGGTATCGCCCGAACCCAGCGAGCCATAGCTGACGTAGAGCAACGGCTTGTCATTGTTCGCCTTGAAGTCCGGGACCTTGTAGGCAACTTCCTTCCGCACGCAGCCTTCGAGATACTGGAACTGCTTGGCCGGCAGCTTGTGCTTGCGCTTGAACTTCACGGCGGACGGATAAAGCAGGATGTTCATGTGCGGGCTCGCCTCGAAGAACTGTCCAACAGGATATTTCTTCTCGCCCACCGATTTCAGGAAGGCGTTGAAATCGTCGTGGATCGGCTTCACCGTGGCATTGAAATGCTTGCGATAGCGCGCGAAACCCTTTTTATCCTTCTCGCCGCAGCCCGACAGATGCGGCGGAATTTCCGGGTCCTCGATCTCGTTTTCGGAGCATGAGATGATCCGCACCCACGGCTTGCCATTGGCCTTGGCATAGCGCTTGATGGCCGGAAACAGGATGACATTGTCGACGCAGATGACATCGGGCTTCACCTTTTCCAGAACGCCCGGCAGATCCTTCTCGGCCCATTTCGCCGTCTCGACGATCATGCCCCAGCAGTCCTTCACGTAATTGTCGATCTGGTCATAGGGTGATTTGCGGAAATTGGGGATGTGGCCGTTGATGAAATCGACCCAGAACTTCGCCATCTGCTCGGGCGGCAGCGGTTCCGAGAGATTGACCGCATGCGCCTCGAAGCCATAGGACTTGTAGACATCGAGGAAGCCCGGATCGGAGAGGAACACCACCTTGTGGCCAAGCTTCTTCAGCGCCTGGCCGATGCCCACCGAATTCAGCGCCGGTCCAAAGGCGGCCTCCGGAAACAGGGCGATGACCTTCTTGCGCTTGGCCGCGCCGCCTGCCTTCTTGACGATTTTCCTGGCGGCATTCTTCGCCGGAGCCTTTACCATGTCGCTCACTCCCCTTATGCTTTGAAACCTGTCCTTATGTGCCCGGCAAGCGGCCGCGGTTCAAGCGCTGCGCCGTCAGGACAAACATGAAACTCACCAGCATGACGATGCTCGCCATGGCATTGATTTCCGGCGTCACGCCGAAACGGATCATCGCATAAATCTGCATCGGCAGCGTCGTCGAGGATTGCCCGGCGCCGGCGGTGAAATAGGCGATGATGAATTCGTCAATCGACAATGTGAAGGCCAGCAAGGCTGCGGCGATCACGGCGGGCAGGATCAGCGGCAAGGTGATGCGCCAGAAGGTGACAAGCGCCCCTGCCCCCAGATCGCGCGACGCCTCGGTCAGCGACCAGTCGAAATTCTTGAGTCTGGCCCGCACCACGGCGCAGACGAAGGCAATGTTGAACACCACATGCGCCAGGACGATCGATTGCAGGCCGAGCGTGAATTTGATCAGTGTAAAGAACGATAGAAGTGCTATCGCCAGCACGATATCGGGGATGATCATCGGCGCGAAGAGCAGCGCATCGCGCGCCGCCGATGGCTTCGCGCGCTCGACACCCAGAGCAAGCAGCGTGCCGATCACCGTGGCGATTGCCGTCGAGAGCGTTGCGACCACCACCGAGTTCCAGGCGGAGCTCAGGATTTTCGGGTTGGTGGCGAGCTTGCCATACCATTCGAACGAAAAACCGCCCCAGGCGGTCGGCAATCCCGCCTTGTTGAAGGACAGGACCATCAGCACGGCAATGGGGATATAGAGGAAGGCATAGGTGGCGCCGAGATGGGCTGCGAGGAATCTAGGCATGGTCACCCCGCGCCCGGCCTGCAACAAGCGCCTGCGCGGTCAGCGCCAGCAGCATCAAGGCAATCAGCAGGCCAGAGAGTGTGGCACCAAACGGCCAATCGCGGGCGGTGAGGAACTGGTCATAGATCAGGTTGCCGATCATCTGCAGCTTGCCGCCGCCCAGCAGGTCGGGCGTCACGAAATTGCCGATCGACAGGACGAAGACGAAGACAGCACCGGCCGCCACGCCCGATGCGGTCAAAGGCAGCGTGATTCTGAAGAAGGTGGTAACGGCCGAGGCGCCCAGATCGCGCGAGGCCTCGGCATAGCTTGGATCAAGCCTTTGCAATGCCGAATAGACCGCCAGCACCACAAACGGCGTGTAATTGTAAACGAGCCCGAGGATCACCGCGAACTCGTTGTAGAGGAGCGGCAGCGGCTGGGAGATGAGCCCAAGATTGATGAGCCCGCCGTTGATGAGGCCCACCGGATTGAGCAGCACGATCCAGGCATAGGTGCGGATCAGGTAATTGGTCCAGAACGGCAGGATGGCCAGGAACAGCAGGGATGTCTGCAATCGTTGCGGTGCCTTGGCGATGGCATAGGCGGCGGGATGGCCGATGAGCAAGGCGATCAGCGTGGCAAGCAAAGCAATGCGGGCGCTGTCGAGGAAGATCGAGAGATAGAGCCAGTCGGCGGCGCGGCGGAAATTTTCGGACGTCACCGCGTTCCAGTCGATGCCGCCATAGATGCCGCGCTCATAGAAGGCCAGGACGAAGATCAGCAGGCATGGCACGATCATCAGGCCTAAGAGCCAGATCAGCCCCGGCGCCATGAGCAGCCATGATGTGAGACGCGGATTCAAGCGCAACAAAATACAAAGACCCCGGACACCTCGGCGCCCGGGGTCGTCGCCTCCAGATTATTTCGCCGCCATGATTTCCGACACGGTGCGCGAGAAGGCCTTCATGCCCGCCCCCAGATCGCGCAGCTGCTCGAATTTCAGCAAATCGGCCGGGGCCATCGCCATGTTGGAATATTTCTCCAGCGTTGCCTTGTCGAGCATGTCCATGCCGGCCTTGTTGGGCGTCTTGTACATGATGTTCTCGGCCACCCACTTGCCGTTCTCGGCCTTGAGCACGAAGTTGATGAACTTGGCGGCCCCTTCCGGGTTGGCGGAGGCCTTGGTGATCACCATGGTATCGACCCACAGGTCGGAACCTTCCTTCGGCACCAGGTATTTGATCTGGTCGTTCTCGGCGATGCCATAGTTGCACCAGCCATCCCAGGCCTGAACCATGGCGGCCTCGCCCGACACCAGCTTCGAATAGAAGGTGGTGTCGTCATAGGCGAGCAGGCTCTTCTTCGTCGCCACCAGCTGGTCGCGCACCTTGTCGAGGCTGGCCTGATCGACGGTGTTGACCGACATGCCATTGGCGAGGAAGCCCGCCGCCATCAGCCAGCGGTCGGTCGCCAGCATGGTGATCTTGCCTTTGAGATCGTCGGAGGGATTGAGCAGGTCGTTCCAGCTCGTCGGCTCGGCCTTAACGAGATCGGAGCGGTAGCACAAGCCCGTGGTGCCCCAGGAATAGGGCACCGAGAAACTGTTGCCCGGATCGTGCTTCAGTTGCGTGGCTTCCGGATAAAGATTCGCCAGGTTCGGCATCTTGGCCGCGTCGATGGGGGTCAACAGTCCCAGCTGGTTCAGCGCCTCGGCAAACGGCGAGGACACGAACAGCACATCGAAACCCTGGCCGCCAGAGGCCGTCACCTTGCCCATGATCTCTTCGTTCGTGGCGTGGACGGCGATCTCGAGGTCAATGCCGGTTTCGGCCTTGAACTTCTCGGCCATGTCCTTCGGCATGTAACCGTCCCAGTTGGATATTACGATTTTCTCGGCACAGGCCGGCAGCGTGCCAGCGGCCATTGACAGGACCGATGCGAACAGCAGCGTGGATAGATTTTTCAGCGTCATGTTGGTGTCACTCCCGTATCGTGGGTCATTGAGGTCCACGTTACCGCCCATAGTGGCGCGAACGCCCGGAACTGGCAATCCCTCCTCCGCTCTCTGTCACCGGCCTTGAGCCGGTGACCCAGACTTTCGGGATGTGAGCGGGCTGAATGTCTGGGTGGCCAGGTCAAGCCCGGCCATGGAGAGTTTGGGTTTAGTTGATCGTGCGAGGCGCTAACCGCCCTGCGCAGGCCGTTCGATGCCTTTCCAGCGCGGGTCGGCGTGCAGCGGAGTGAGGTCGGAATCGCCCAGAATCCAGTCCTTCATGTCCGCCTTGCCGAGCGGCAGCAGCCGCGCCAACGTCGCAAAGGCGGGATCGAACTTGCCGCTGACGCTGTAGTAACAGGCGATATTATACTGGGTCAGGTAATCATCGGGAGCAATCGCCAGAGCGGTGTTCGCCCAGCGTTCGGCGGCTGATGCCTCACCCATCTTGGCGAGCGTCGTTGCGATGAAATAGGCGGGCCGGGGGTTTTCCGGGTTCTTCTCGAAGTCGCGCTCGGCGCGCTCCACGCCGCGGCGTCCGGCGCGCATTGCTTCAGGTTGGCGGCCAAGCGAGGCATAGACCTGGTTCAAGAGGATCAAGGCCTGATAGTCATCGGTCTTGATTTCGGCGGCGCGCTCCCACAGCCGTGCCGTCTGCTCAAGCCTGCCTTGCGCATAACACGAGCGGCATAGAAGAAGTAAAGTTCGAAGTGGGCGGGGTCCAGCGCCAGGGCGCGTTCAAACTCAATCTCCGCTTCCCGATAGCGGTGGGCAACCGACAAGGCGAGCCCGCGGGAGGCGCGGGCTTCGACGAGACCAGCCTCAAGCGCCAGCGCCAACTCGCTGTTCCTCAGGACTTCGGCTGCTACGTCTTCACCGTAATCCATGTAGAGGAATGCATCGCAATCGGCGAGACCGGCATAGGCGCGGGCATAAGCCGGATCGAGTGCGATGGCCTTGCCGAACATGCACTTGGCCATGCCATAACAGGATTTGGTGCCGCGGTGGAAATACTCGCGGCCCTTGAGATAGAACGTATAGGCCTCGACGCTGCTGGTTGGTGCCCGTTCTATCGCCTGACGCTCGCGCGGCAGCAGCTTGACCTTCAGCTGCTCGACGATGGTATGGGTAATTTCGTCCTGCAACGCGAAAATGTCGGTCAGGTTGCGGTCGAAGCGGTCAACCCACATGTGCCCGCCGCTTACCCCGTCGATAAGCTTGGCGGTAATGCGGACGCGCGAACCGGCTTTACGTACGCTGCCATCGACCAGATAGGTGACGCCAAGTTCCCTAGCGATATCGCCGAGATTGACGGTCTTGTCCTTGTGCCGGAAGACCGCGTTGCGGCTGAGTACAAACAGCTCCGAGACCTTCGAGAGGTCGGCGATGATATCTTCTGTGATACCGTCGGAAAAATATTCCTACTCCGGATCGCCGCTCATGTTGGCAAAGGGCAAGACGGCGATGGAGGGTTTGTCGGGCCGGTGGTGATTGGTGACGGCCGGTTGGTTCGCTTGTCCGGCGCCGGAGGCCCCATCCTGGCTGATCTGGTAGACATGAACCGGTTGGGCGATGTTCCTGACGGTGTTTTCGCCCCGGTCGAGAAACACAATGTCGAGTTTGCTGCCAACCTGGTGGCGGATGCCGGCTGAGCAAGCGATGCCGCCGGGCGGCGCCAGCCCGACCAGGCGGGACGCTATGTTGACGTCATCGCCAAACAGGTCCTCGCCGTGGATGATGACATCGCCCAAGTTGATGCCGATGCGCAACCTGATGTGGCGGTCTTCGGGCACACCGGCATTGCGCTCCATCAGGCCGATCTGCAATTCGCAGGCACATTGGGTGGCATCGATGGCACTGGCAAAGTCGGCCAGGAAGCCATTTCCCAAGTCCTTGAAGATGTGACCGCTGTGCCTGGCGATGGTGGGCTCGACAAACGCCCGGCGATGCTGCTGCAGGCTGCGTAGCGTGGCTTCCTAATTGGCTTTGGTCAGGCGGCTGAATCCCACGACATCCGCCGCCATGTTCGCCGCCAACCGGCGCTTCACCCGCCCTTCCGTTTTCACCGCTGCACTCCACGTCCAATGGCCCTGTTACTAGGTCATTCCCAACCCGCTTTGCAATGGTTACGGGACGTTTGGACGATATACGGTGAGGAAGGGCCGGGGACGCCGCGGGAGCGAAACATTCAACCCAGCTTGCGGGTACGGATGGCCTCCAGGCTGGGAGATTCAGAGATGGTTACAGGCTCCTGCGGCGGCGGCCAAGGAAAAGCAGTCCAAAGAGTCCGCTACCGAGGAACAGCACGGACGGTGGAACAGGAATCAAGGCCACGATGACCGGGCCCGGATCGACGTTCAGCCAGTTCGAGAAATCTCCTGTCACGGGATTTGCTGTCGAGAGAACGAATTGGCCGCCGTCGAGATAAAAATTTGTCAGGCTGCCATCGTCGTTCTGCCAGAGCAGGCCAAACCAGTCGACATGCGGTGCACCGGCAATGAACAGGTTGTTCCAGAGCCAGTAGACACCGTAGTAGCTGCTGGATGTCGCCACGATATTGGTGATCTGAGTGACATAGCTGCCGGGGCCGGTCATGGTGCCGGTAATGTCGGTGACAACGTCACTGGCATCGGTGGTAATGGCGGCGACCACATCGAAGTTCCCGCCGTCGAATGAGAAATAGTAAGTTGCCGCTTTGGCCGGCGTGACCGCCAGAAATGCGATAACGGCCAAGGCATATACTCGGTATGCAACGCTCTTCATGGTACCCTCCAGTGACGTATGCGTACATATCTCCACCAAGGCGATGACTGCAATCAGATGTGATAAATTGAGTTAGGTAACCACTCTCTATCTGCCGTCAATTGGCAGGCGGCCTGAAACTCAAAGTTAACAACTGGGGAAAGCCGTGGAGCAGCGCTGCAATTTAGGTTTGCCGAGGCGCGCAAGCGCCCTCCACAAACTACTGAATATATTTACTTTTTAATCTGAGGTCAATTCTCGAGGCAGTGTGGCGATCATGACTGAAATGCAAATTTTCATGCGGGCTCAGAGGCACATTGAAACCTCTTCCGCCAATGCGATCATGGTTAATAAATGGTAAGTAAAAATCTAACTCGGACGCTCAAACCCTACCGTAGACATCCTCGAAGCGCTCGATGTCATCTTCGCCGGTATAGCTGCCGATTTGAGTTTCAACCACACGCAGGACTTCGGTTCCGGAATTTTCCAGGCGGTGGATCGATCCCAACGGGATGAAAACGCCGGTGCCGATCGAGAGGTGGATACGATCATTGTCACGCACGGCAAAGCCTTCGCCGGCAATGCACACCCAATGTTCGCTGCGATACTTGTGCCGCTGCAAGGAAAGCTTGGCGCCCGCGAGAACGGTCAACTCTTTCACCTGAAAGCCAGGCCCAATATGGAGTTGCTCGTAGGAACCCCATGGCCTGCTGACTACTCTTCCACTTGTCGCCTCCGGGCGGTTGTGTCTCTTGAGCTGTTCGACCGCCTGCTTGACGTCCTGGGCGCGGTTCTTCGGCGCCACGATGATGGCATCCTTGGTGGCAACGGCGACCATATCGATGAGGCCTACGGCGACCAGCAATGGACCGTCGCTGCGCACCAGGCTGCCCGTGCTTCCGACCACCTCGGCATTGCCGAATACCGCATTGCCGCTGGCATCGCGGGCCGCGATGTTCCAGACGGCCAGCCAGTCGCCGACATCGCTCCAGTCGAAATCGGCAACCACCGTGGCAACGTTGGATGCCTTCTCCATGATGGCGTAGTCGATCGAGATTGATGGCGCGCGGGCAAAGGCGGTGCGTTCGATCTTTATATCTGCTCCGGGCGCCGAGGTTCCGACCGCCTCCCGGCAAGCCTGCAGGATGCCCGGCTGATGCTGCTCAAATGCCGCCAGCAGCACCGATGGCTTAAAGACGAACATGCCGCTGTTCCAGGCATAGCCGCCATCGGCGAGAAACCGCATCGCGACATCGGCATCCGGTTTTTCGACGAAAGCTTCGATGGCGTATTGCCGTTGGGTGGCATCGATCGGCTTGCCGATTTTCAGATAGCCATAGCCGGTGGCGGGAAAGACCGGGGTGATAGCGAACGTGACGAGATGGCCCTGGTCAGCCAGGCCGACGCCGGATGCCACAGCTTCGGCGAAGGCCGTCTGGTTGTTGATAACGTGGTCAGCCGGCAAGACCAGCATCGGCTCGTCGCCGGCCGTCGCCAGCAGCACGAGTGCTGCTGCACAGATGGCAGGTGCGGTGTTGCGGCCCTCGGGCTCGAGCAGCAAGCGTACGCCCTTGCGCGCTGACGTTCGGGCCTGCCCGCGCACCAGGAAGTCATGGTCCTGGTTGCAGACCACCAGAGGGGGAGTTTCAGATGAGAAATCAGCGACGCGGCGAAGCGTCAATTGTAGCAATGTGTCCTCTTCCTCGCCCGTCCGGACATAAGGCTTCGGCATGGCTTCTCGCGAAATCGGCCACAGCCTGACGCCCTTGCCGCCAGCGAGAATAACAGGAACTACCACGGCTTCCTCCGGAGCTATTGGACTCGGCAATCCATATCAGTTCTTGCGCATTTGGGGGTGATCCGGTGAACAATCAGTATAGCGCCCGTACCAAGACCAGCAAATGCATCAGATTACGGAGCGGGGCACTCAGTCACTGATGTTTCAAAGCGCCTGGGTGTCAGCACGCATTCGCTTTATGGATGCTGATTGTCGGCCTTCCTGGCGCCGGGCACATCGCAAGCGTCCATGCCCCTGCCATCACTACGAACCCCGGTTCGACCCTTGTTGCCGCTAGCGACGCTGACCCACCCGGCATTTCGATCTGTTCGCGCAAGGACAGAACCGTGCTAGGCTGCCGGTCAAACGGGAAGCCATCAGAATTCCTAGCTGCGGCGCAGGTGAGGTTGGCAGATGAAATCGGTCTTGATCAAGTTCCTCGGCCGGTTCGAACTGCCCGCGTCGGCGGGTGGGCGTGACCTGCTCGGCGGGGCGAAACCCGTCCTTCTCCTGGCGCGGCTGGCCCTGCCTCCAGGCCAGGTTCATGACCGAAAACGCCTGGCCGCGCAATTGTGGCCAGACCACGCCGAGGCGCAAGCCCTGGCCAGCCTGCGCCAGGCGCTGTGGAGCCTGCGCCGGGCGATGGGCGAAGGCGAGAGCCAGCCCCTTCTTGCCGAACGTGCGTCCATATGCCTGGACCCGGCCGCGGTCGAGGTCGATGCCGTTGCCTTCGAGCGCCTGATACGCCGGGGCGGCAAAGAGGATTTGGAAGCCGCAGTCCAGCTTTACCGCGGCGACCTTCTGGCCGATTTCGAACTTGACGACGAAGAAGGCTACGCGCCGTTGCTTTTTGAACGGCGTCGGCTGAAGGAAATGGCCCTGACCGGGATGAAGTCGCTTGCGGTGCAGCGCTCTGCGGTTTGCGATTTCGACGGCGCGGTGGAGATGGCCCAGCGCGCCCTGGTCGAGGATCCGCTTCAGGAAGACATCCACGCCATCCTGATCCGGCTCTATCGCGACCAGGGAAGGCTTGGCTTGGCCCGCGATCAGTATGAGGCCTGCCGCAGCCGCCTGCGCCGCGACCTGGATGTTGCCCCCTCGGCCGAGATCGAGGCCCTGCGTCAGTCGATCGGGGCGAAACCTGCGCCGGTCAAGGCGCAGTCGCCAGCTTTGCAACCAAATGCGGAAACCTCGGACCTTGCGCCGCCGCAGACCACAAAGCCTGCTCTGCCGCAACACTGGCCCGCCTATGCCCTGACCTTGGTTGTCAGCGCGGCGGCGCTGGTCGTTCTCCTCCTGGTCCTGTTCCGGCCCTCGGGCAGCGACCCGCCCCTTGCCGTGCAAGCCAGGGTTTCCGACATCCGCCCGTCGCTGGTCGTGCTGCCCTTCGAGGATATCAGCATCGACCACCAACAGGCCGAATTCGCCTCAGGTCTGACTGATGACTTGATCACCGACCTGTCCAAGGTATCGGCCCTGTTTGTCCTTGCGCCCGAGACCAGCCGATCGATCAACGATCCGGCGCTGTCGGCCCAGGACATGGCCAGGAACTTGGGGGTCGACTATGCCGTCAAGGGCACGGTGCGCCGTTCGCGCGGAATGATCCGGGTTACGGCGCAACTTCTGGCGGCCGGAACTGGCGTTGCGGTTTGGGCCGAGCGCTACGACCGGCAGGACGCCGAGCTTTTCGCGGTGCAGGACGATCTGGTTCAGCGCATCGTCACTTCGCTAAAGGTCAAGTTGACCGACCGGGAACGCCAAACTCTCGCCCGCATTCCAACCCGCAGTCTGGAAGCGCATGACTTTTATCTCCGTGCCGAATACCAGAATGTCGGACTGACCGAGCCGGAAAGTCTGGTTCGGTCCGCTGTGGCCTACCGCCGCGCCATGGACCTTGACCCGAATTTTGCCGAGGCCTACGCCGGCCTGGCGCGCGCTGCCACCACGATCTGGCGCCGCGACTACAGCGAAATCATGCCCAGCGCCATGGCGCGGCAAGAGGCCTATGCGGCGGCGGGCAGGGCGCTTGAGCTCGACCCCGATAATACCCGCGCCTACGAGGTCTTGTCGATCATCCAGGTGGTAGAGGGCGCAACACAAGCTGCAGTCGCCTCGGCCAGGAAGGCGGTCGACCTGCAGCCCAGCGATGCTGAGGCCCATACCAACCTGGCTAACGTGCTTTACATGACCGGTGACCTCGCCGCTGCGCAGGAAGAAGTCGCCCTGGCCCGGCGCTTGAACCCTGCCATCCCCTCTGAGTTACGTGTGGTGTCGGCCAGTATTGCCTTTGCCCAGAAGCGCTATGCCGATGCCATTGCTGAGTTCACCGATCTGGACACATCGGTGCCGCGCAATGAATTTGTACTAGAATATCTCGCCGCCGCCTATGCCTATCTGGGCGATATCACTAAGGCCCGGGCCGCGGTGGCGGAGTTGAAAAAGGTGCTGCCGATCACCAACCTGCGCTTTTACAGCGTGCTCGGTGAAGGCATTGGCCCCCCCGAACAGCGCGCCCATTTCATTGAGGGGCTGCGCCAGGCCGGGATTCCGGAGTGGCCCTACGGCGACCAGAGGTCCCCGGCGGACCGTTTGGGCGGCGATAACTTGCGCGCCCTGGTGAGCGAGCGGACCTGGGAAGGTAAGTTGAAAAACGGCGTGGGCTTCGTTCAGTTTTTCGACACGAAGGGCCAGTTTGCTTATCGCAGCTCCAGCAGCCTGCTCAGCGGGCAGGTCACGGTAGAAGACGACCGCCTGTGCCAAGTCATAGAAGGCTATCTCATGAACCATCAAGCCTGCGGCTACGTCTACCGCAATCCCGCCGATGAGAACAATCCCGGCCTAAGCTATGCTTACGTCTCGATCGACGCGCTGAAGTATTTTTCGGTTTCCCCCTGAAGCCCGCGATGTGGACCGGACTTGCGGCCTTGTCGCGGGGAAATCTGCTTCATCTTGGCGAATTGACGGTGCACAGACGCGGAATTGATGATGCGGCAGACGCGGCAAAGACGATCCCGGCCCAGGTTTTCCCTGCCGGTCAGCGGCGGGCCAAGAACCCGAGGATCTCCTCCCGGTGCTCGCGCTGACAGGTTGGAAAACGCAAACAGTGGAGATTGAGAAATGACGCAAATAGAACGGAAAACGCGGTCGCCGGGCAGCCTCGCCTTGCTCGTGGTTGCGGCGACGCTCGGCTGGCCAGGGCTGCAACCGGCCCGTGCCGATGCTGTGACGACCACCATCTTCGACCGGGCCCGTGCCGGGGATGCGGCGGGGGTGGAGCAGGCGCTGGCCTCGGGCACCGATGTCAATGTCCGCGACGCACTTGGCCAGACGCCGATCGTTGTAGCGGCACTCGCCGGCCAGGATGCGGTGGCCCAGGTGCTGTTGTCGCATGGTGCCGATGTCATGGCCAGAACCGACAAGGGCATGACCCCGCTGCACGCCGCCGCCTTTTCGGGCGACCTCGAAATCCTGAAGCTGCTGCTGGCCGGCGGGGCGGCGATCAACGACCAGGATAACTTCGCCCACATCACCGCCCTGCATGCCGCTGCCGAAGAGAACCACACTGCGGTCGTCGAAACGCTGATTAAGACCAAAGGAGCCGATCCTGCGCTGAAGGATGTGAAAGGCTTTTCGGCCAGCACACTGGCGGGGTGGAAACAGAATTGGGACGTAGTCCAAATTCTTGTCTCCAACGGCGACGTCTGCCAACCCGAGGCGATCGCCGGTCCCTGGGTCTTCAAGAAATGCGCCGAGCTGGCCGCAGACCACTTCTCACACTTTTCTGCAATAAGGTCAGCTTCAGCTGCGGCCAAATCCATCCAATCCCACTGAGAGAACCATCATGAAAAACACTGTCTCAAAATCAGTCACGCTGGCTTGTGCAAGTGCCGGCCTCCTCCTCCTCCTCGCCGGTAGCGCGATGGCGCAAAATCTGCGTAAGGGCGACATCGACACCAATTATTTCGGCAACGTCGCGCTCGAAGGCTATGATGCGGTGGCCTATTTCACCGTCGGCAAGGCGACTCTGGGCGATCCGGCCATTACCGCCCAGTGGCTGGGCGCCGAGTGGCATTTCGCCAGCGCGGCGAACCGCGATGCCTTTATGGCCGATCCCATCGCCTACGCCCCGCAATACGGCGGCCATTGCGCCGACGGCATGGCCTATGACGCAACCGCCGTCCAATCCAACATCGACCCCAATGCCTGGCGGGTGATCAACGGCAAACTCTACATCAGTTACGATCCGGTCTCGGCCTCCGAGTTCGACACCATCCCCGATCTCATCCAAAGGGCGGATGCCAACTGGGCGACCTATCTGGCCAGCCACCCAGTTAAATAGGCCAAAGCTGGGGATCGCCGATTTTTCTGACCGGCGATCCCTGACCTGTCGGTGCCCAGGCAATGACGGCCCCGGCACCGAAGACCCGCGTGGCATATCCGGATTTGCCAATACCTTGGGTGAACGAAGGAAACGTCCAGACCAGGAATTCTAAAAAGACCGCCAAAGGCACCGGAGAAGGTTCGAGATCAGTCCCATTCCCTCCGCCAATAACCTTCGAACAAATGTTCTCCAGGGTTGGCTGTGAGCCGAAATCCCAAAGGAATTCCGAGCTCTATCAGCATGACCGGAAGAATCCAGCCGCCGCCCCGAGGTCATGGCCGTCATGGCCAAAAAATCTGCCCCGCCGCGTCGAAACGGGCGGGGCTCAGGACCAGCGAGTGCGGAGTGAAATACTTAGGCCTGAACGGCTGGCTTGCGGCGGGCAAAGCTCGAGCCAAACAGGCCCGCGATAGCACTTCCCAGCAACAGCAGTGCCGGAGGTACCGGAACCGGATTCGGGGCAAGTTCGTAGTTAAACGACTGGACACCCTGATTGTAATCATTGCCGAGTTGGATGACAACAGTCGACCATCCCGTAAGACTGGACGCCGAGGCTCCAACAACACTACTTAGAAGTTGCCCATCGCCATATATCGCGTAGCTGGTGGAATACGGAATAGTTCCACCACTGCCATCGCTCATATCGAGCCAGTATGCAACCAAAGAGCCAATTGACGTGATCAAGTTTCCGTTGAGAGCTTCAATGGTTATCTGAAGACTGAGGTTGTTCACACTGCCCGATGAGACGAGTGCCCCGGTCGTGTTGGTGCCGTCTGAAGAGTAGCCACTACCGACGTTGTCATAGACGCCAGGATTTCCGCCCGACCCCGCAAGGACCGGGCTTACTCCGTCGACACTTGCAATCGAATCGTATGTAACGTTTACGACGCCGGCAACGTCGCCGTGAGACTGAAGCACGGGAAGATAGTCGCAACAAAGCGCACCGCCGCTGTCGGCATAATAGGTGCTGAAGTCGACCGTTGTTGCCCCTGCTGCCGACGTCATGCCTGTCAGCAGCCCGGCAAATGCCGCATTTCTCATCGAGTTCTTCATTGTTTATTACTCATCTGGTTAGATTTACCCCCATACACAGACAAAATCCTAGTTCGAATTAACAATTAGTCAACCATACGTTGCTTGCAGTTGTGATGTTTTCTCCATCTATGGTAAACGCTTGAACGGCAAAGACTTTTCTTTATCGTTTTGGGCGGTTCTTGGTTGCCGATGGGCCACAGTGGGAGAGCGACGGGTTCACACCCTGCCGCCGGAAACGCTGGCACTAGGAGTTGACTTCCGTCTCTTTCGAGCGGGCGGCAATTATTTGATTTTATTATATTTTATCTGTCGCCGCCAGACTCCGGAAAACCCGAATCACAGTCCCATCAGTGCTTTTCTTGCCACAAACAGGAGTTGCCCTGATTACCTCCGTGGCCAACCTCGCCACTGCAGTGAAGTTCGAGGCGAGTCAGGCCTTTTTCCGGCAACAGGCCAAGTCGATTTACTGGTTCGACACCCGCAGACCGAAGCTCAGGCGTAGCCGTAATAGCTGGAACGCTGCTTCTCGTCGGACTTGGTGAGGACGAGGCCGGCCAATTTTTCCTCTGGGATCAAGCGCAGACACTCGGCCACTTCATCTTCCGTGCTTTGGCCGGCCGCCACGACGAGGAGGACCGCATCCACACTTGGCAGGAAGGAAATCAAATCATCGGCGAACAGCAGCGGCGGCATATCGAAGACGACGATGCATTTCTCGAACTCTTTGACCAGCGACTTGACAAGATTCTTGACCTCTTGTGACGCCACCATCTCCGAGGGACGGTCGGCAGACGTCAGGGACGGCAGGATCGACAGCCGTGGACCCGCCACATCGAGCGACACCAATGCATCGGCGAGGGCCGACTTGCCGCTCAGAACGCCAAAAATGTCCGTGCCTGGACGAATGCCCAGATAATTCGATATCTGGGGTTTGCGAAGATCAAGATCGACCAGCACAGTATGGCCGCTTTCAAGGCGAGCCATGCTGAATGCCAGATTGATGGATGTCACTGTCTTGCCGCATGCTCCGGTCGGCGACGTCACCACCAACGTGGAGAGACCCTTGCTCCACATGAACTGCAATATACGGGTGCGCAGCAGGTCAAAACTCATTGAAACCGCGGTGCCCGGCAGATGCGCCACAATGCGTGAGCGCTCGAGGTGCAGATGATTGGTATTGAGTGCCTGAGCCCGGGGTCGTGACGTAGCTTGCCAGTTTTCGGCGCCTGGAGCGGGCTTCGGCTCGGTTAGCCGGTCACCCGCAAGAGCTGTAGCGGACGCGGCATTGGCCTTGGCCCTCTCGATTGCCTTCTTAATTTGATCCATTTCCAACCCGCCGACGAAACTGATGTCTATAGACCAAGGCGATCCACAACTTTCTGGAAGAGCAGTTCCAAAGGCATATAGTAGTAATCGACCGCGAACACCAAACCCGTAATCGCCAGTGCCAACATCAGCAGAATTGCCACCCAGCGCCAGCGCTTGCGGCGTTGTTCGTGGCGTACGGGAATGAACTGAACGACCCCAATCGGACGGATGCCGACACGCGACAAGAGCTCGGCGGACGTTCTGATCCGGCGGTCGAGGAATTCGGTAGCGAAAGCCAGACCGCCGCCGACCGCCATGGCACCCGCCAATACCATTGCCAGGTACTTCTTGCGGTCGGGTTTGGTGGGATCAGTGGGGACGATTGGCTGTTCGATCACCTCGAAACGCTCCGACCGCTGGTCCTCCTCAAGCCTCTCGCCAAGCCGCGCCTTGGCCAGTTTTTCGCTGACCTCGTCAAGGCTTTTCTGGATCGAGGCTCGACGGCGATCAAGGGCACCGAGCGTCGTGCCGACCTCCGGGCTTCGCGAAATGACTTCCTTCATCGCCGCAGATTGAACCACGCTTTGTTCCCGCTTCTTTTTGAGAAACTCAATCCGTCCGTCCAGTGCTGCCATCTTCTCGCGAATCAGCTGGGCCTCAAGACCGCCTCTGCCGGGCGCATTGATCTCGTCTGCCTGGGCTGAGGACGGCTGCAGGCGTCCGACTTTTTCCTGCTCAGCCTGCATTGCAGCCAAAGCTCCGCGAAGCGCCCGCATTTCTGGGTGAGAGTCCGCATAAACAGCTGATTTTGTAGCTATATCTGCCTTCAACGCCTCAATGCGCGTGGCTGTCTGACTTTGATCTGACGGCCGGAACCCGCCATTGCCCGCTGTCATCCTGACGTTTTCCTCGAAGGCCAGAAGCCGTCGGGATTCTTCGATTCCCTGGAGCTCACGGTCAATATCCGTGATGTCCTTTTCCAGGCGCTCATTGAGCGACATGTTGAAGGACAGCTTTTCCGGCAAGGACTTGGAGTTCTCCAGCCTCAATTTGGAGATTTCATCTTCGACCTCGGCAAGCGACGACGCCAGCCGTTTCGATTCCTCGTCAAGAAAACGTGACGTATCGGCGGCTTGGGTTACGCGGGCCTGCGCATCAGCAGTCAGAATGGAGGTTACCAGCTCGTTAGCGACGCCCGCCGCCCGTTGCGGGTTCTCGTCCTCATAGGATACCGTGAAGGTGATGACCAACTTGTCAGTTGCCGCCCGGCGCCCGGTCTTGGAGAGATTAATCTGGGCAATCTCCACCCGCTCCCTGACCATATCGGCCAACTCGCTCGCCGAAATGTCGGTCTTGTTCTGGAAAAGCGAAAACTTCTTCGCCAGGGCCAAGACATTGTCGCGGCTGATGGTCTTCTGCTGGATGACCTGTAGACGCTCATCGGCGAGCGCAGTCACGGTTGATCGCACAAGTTCAGATGGAATCTGCTGTGATTCAACGAGAATCGTCGCCTGCGAGCGATAAATCGCCGGCAAAAGCATGACCACCGTCGATCCCCCGGCCATGATGAGGATGGCCGGCACCAAGAAGTACAGGGCCCGCCTCTTGAGGATGCCGAGTATCGAACTCAGATCTGTGAATTGCTCCATCCGGCTTTTCTCTAAGGTCACATTTTTAATATATTCTATATAATAAGCCTTCGAATAAGGAGATTTAATGATAGCCGTTGGTGTTCATCATTGACAAAGCCTTTCGAACCGATTCATTTCCGATGGTATCGAAACAATCTAGCATCTTCGAGGCATCCCAGTGTTGGAATTTCGCGCTGAAAGCCTATGTGGGCTGTACAACAGATTTGCACGCCAGTAGGGCCAACTTCGACATGAACGGCAACACGCTCCATTCGGGAAACAGCTGATCATGTATGAAGCGCATTTCAGGCTGCGCGAAAAGCCTTTCTCCATCCTGCCCGATCCCTCGTTCATCTATTGGAGCAAGATTCACGTTCGCGCCTATACGATGCTGGAGTATTCGATCCTCAACAATGCCGGTTTCACCGTCATTACCGGCGAGATCGGCTGCGGCAAGACCACGCTCATCCGCTACCTGCTGTCGCAGGTCTCGACCGACCTTGTCGTCGGCGTCGTCTCCGACACACAGGTTGCAAGCGGTGACCTCGTCAGGTGGGTCCTGCTCGCCTTCGGACGGGAATTCGAGCAAACATCGGAAGTCGCAGCCTACCGGGATTTCAGAGATTTTGTCGTGAAGCTGGCCGAGACGGGCCGCCGCGCGGTCCTGATCATCGACGAAGCCCAGAACCTGCCGATCGATGGCCTGGAAAAACTGCGGATGCTCTCCAACGTCAACGTCGAGAAACAGAACTCGCTGCAGATCATCCTGGTCGGTCAGCCGCAGCTGCGCGAACTCCTGCAGAAGCCCGAGCTGACCCAATTCATGCAGCGGGTGAGTTCGGAATACAACATCGAGCCCCTGCCGCCGCAGGACGTCAAGGGTTACATCATGCATCGCATCGGCAAGGCCGGCAGCCCTGTCGCCCTGTTTTCGGACCGCGCTATCCAGCAGATCGCCGAAGAGAGCCGGGGCATTCCCCGGCTGGTCAACATCTTGTGCGATACCGCACTTGTCTATGCTTTCGCCAAAGACGCGGCCTTTGTCGATTCCCGCGTCATAAAGCATATTGTTGCCGATCGGCGAACGCATGGCGTATTTGCACGATCGGCAAAAGCGGAACGCTAAGATCCCGAACGCCAGTTTCTCTGCTCCACCGCCAGCAATTCCGCCCCTGACCCTGGCCTGAACCGGACTCATCGGCCCGTCTGGCCGTTAACTCAAAGAGGCAGATAATTCTTTCTCCTCAGGTGCGGGGAGGCTACCTGATCCAACTCACAAAATCGTGGCGATCGATTTTCGATGGCTACACAAGTACATGTCATCGTACACAAGTTTACGTTGGAATCGCCACTTTCGTAAATTTCACCCGACGGCGCAGAGCGCCGAGCAACGGCTTCTCAACTGCAATATGCACGAGAATTGCTACACTGATCGACACTGCAGCACCAATCAGTATGGCGAGCTCACGGTGACCCACCGCAGACCCGCTCCATGCAAGCAGCCACATGACGATATCAAGCGTCAATATGTGCACCAAGTAAAGTACATAGGATGCATCTCCCAGCACGCTGACTCTGGCGAATGCCGGGTCTGCGCCGGCGCACTTGTCCAGAAGAGCGACTCCGGCCACAAGAAGGACGCTGGGCGGTCCCCACAAAACGACCGTTGGAATTGCATTGAGGTCCAAGAACAGACTGGCTGCGAGGCCGAGAGCTCCAATAGCCAGAAGTGCCACTCCCAGAAATCGCGGACGCCATGTCACGTCTGGCAGCAAGCGCGCAATCCAAGCGCCAGCAAGAAACTCAAGAAGCAGCGGGTTGCCAATAACGCCGATGGGAAGAGGCCACCACAAACTCGTTCCGACGAACACCATAAACAGGATGGTCAAGACCCAAAGCGACAGACCCGGCCGGAAAAACAGCGATGCGCCAAAACACAAGTAGAAGAAAACTTCGTAGGAGAGCGTCCAAGCCGGACCGATGATCAAAGCCTCCCAGCCCGGCACCAGCAGAAGTGCCAAAAATGCCCCGGAGAAGGACAACGTGTAGCCCGAAAGGAACAGCCCATGCAGGGTGAGATAGGATAGCGCGATGATCCAGTAAATCGGATAGATTCGCGTTGCACGGCGAAGCCAAAAAGCCACCACCTCTTGCCATCCCGATTTTCCGGTTGACGTGTGAACCATGATAAAACCGGAGATAACAAAGAAGACATGAACACCCGACGCACCGAGTTCAAGAACTGCGTCCGCCACCGGAAGCGGCGTTCCGGGAATGAATTTTTTGGCTGCCAGATTCGCGTGAAACACGACGACCGACAGAGCTGCTACAAAGCGCAAAAACTGGACGCCGAATAAAACGGAGCGCCCTGCAGGATACCGTTCCCCCAGAGTTTTCACTCCAATTCACCCCGCCGCTGCATGGCGGTTTGGCGCACTAACTTGTCAGATTTCATGGTACCTCCGAGTCCACGCCGAATTTGTCGCACATCGCGGCAACAAAGGATCCCTTGGGGGGCGGTTTGTTGGCCATTTCGATTATTCTCGAGTGCCACATGTGTACTGCACGCGTCTCCGCGGTTATGAGTTTCTCAACCGACTCCCTGTCGTCGAACACCAAGTGGGCATCTCGCCAGCGGACTGGATAGAAGACACCTGGCGGCTGCGCGAATCCCGTAAGTTTATGGCGTTTTGCCAGATAGGTTACCATTCCCGACGAGTAAGTTCCCCATGGCAGATCCTGAACCCGCACTGGCCCATCTGTAAGCCGTTGCAATAAGTATTTGAGGCTGCGCTTCGGGCCGAACCACGGCGGCCGCACGTTTGTCGCAGGAATACGGCAGAGGTCGCTGACAAACGCGCAGTCGGCTGGGCTGCGCAGCACGGCGTTGTTGATCCATCCCTCGTGTTCCCATCCAAACACGTAGTCACTGGAGAAATTCAACGGCCGAATGAAGCAGAAGTCCATGTCGACCCAATAGCTTCCTCCCTTGGACAACAAGGCATAGCGGAAAAAATTTGCGCCAAGAGCGAAGGATCCGGTGTCCGAGTAGCTCACAAGATTCTCGACTGGCATCACCTCGCTTGCGTCTCTGAGTTCGACATCGGATGGCACACCGCGCAGTACGTCAGGCGTATAGCTGTAAAGCGTAAAGGCATGACCGGACTGAATCGCGGAGCGCATGCAAAGCTGCTCCATGTAACCCAGTTTCTCTCCGACCCACAGTGAGCTCAGCCGGTGCAGCGCAGCAGGCTGCTTCAACTTCGGACTATTCTGTTCCGGTACCGCAGTTCCACCGGTCATCGGGAACCCTCCAGCCGGCGAAAGTAGTTTTTCAACATTCTTCCGAGAGAAACCGCCGCTCTAATGATGGCCACGCGGTCGAACCATCTCACTTCACCGATGTCGGTCCGGGAAGATCTCTGATTTCCGAATGGCGGCTCTGCGACAAGGCAGGTCCATAGCGGGTTCCTGTTCCTGAGCACATTGACCGCACCATCGACAGGCATCGGACCGCCCAACGGGTCGCCGGGAGTGCCGGCGGGAAATTGTTCAAGCCCGGCTACCAGCTGCCCGAGAATTCGTCCGCTCACGGCATAACAGTGCAACCCGATGAACTCTTCTTCCGGGGCAGCGCTTCGAAATCCATTCGCTGCTTGCCCAGGGCTGCGCCCATCAAGGAAATAATGGCCGCCATAAACGATATCCCAGCCGCTGACCTGATCGAGGCGGTCGAGGCACGCGAGGAGGTTGCCGGAAAACTCAATGTCGTCCTCCAGGACGAGAACCGAGCGCACCCTGGCGTCTCTTGCCAGCCGCAATACAGCATGGTGGCTTTCGAATGCACCGCGAACTCCATGCGAAGGAAACGCACCCTTACCGGTGGGCTTCTTCGCGATGTACCAATTGACCGCCTCCGGATTTTGCCCGGCAGATCGAAGAACCGACCGGGTCTCCGATCGCCGATCCTTTCTCTCCTCGAGGCTGATGACATAGACCTCATCAAACCGGGACGTGAGCGGATCAAGTGCTGTCTTTGTCTTACCGGATTTTGGCAATGTCATGGTCGGTCCTCGGAGGCCTCGCAGCCTTGTATCTCACAAACGATCCGAATGATCGATTCTGTCACTATTCTGGGTTACGGTGTTCTGTCGGTCCTGTGCCACTTCAGTTTCTCTCCGAATCGAGAGAGTGCATAGATGCCTTTCTTCTGGAGCACGAAACTTATGATCGTGGGCCACTTGGAAAGGGGCAACGCTCGCCGGCCGAAAGCCAGCCAGCTCAACAGAACCGATGACGTCCATGCGAAAAGCCCGGCCAGGGCACAGATAAATGCGCCAGCGCCAGTTCCAAGAGCCAGCGCGGCGCCGGTCGCCAAAGTCAATACACATAGGATGGCGAGATACGACATCAGGGGGGGCACGCTGAGATCAAGAGCGAGAACCACAAGTTGCGGACTGCGCCGCCGCAACGCAATTGCGAGGACTGGAAGGGCATAGCGGACAAGAACCGCGAAACTTCCAATCTCCCAACGTTGCCTTTGCCGCAGGAGAGCATGTTCCGTGGCTGGGAAAGTGCTGGTGACCGCGGAGTCCGGCAAATACAATGGTGGGAAGCCTACTAGTGCCAAGTCGGCGCCCAATTTGAGATCTTCCGCAAGTGCCGCGCTGCCCAGATTGATTTGTTTCAGCGCCTCCCAGGGGATTGCCATGCCGGTGCCGGCCAATTGGCATGGCATCCCCATTGCGGCCAGTCCGAGCGGTCTCACTTCATTCTTCATGATCCAGGCGAACTCCGCGACCGACTGCATCGCCGGCCCATCAGGCCGAGCTTTCATGAGGTCCTTTCCCTGGACAGGACGGCCCGACGACATGACCTCTGTCGCGATGGCCATGCCGAACCCCGGTTCGATCCGGCAATCGGCATCGATGACGATAACGATCTGAGGCGGCCGATCCTTGAGGTAATCAATTCCGTGTGCCAGCGCGTAGCCCTTGCCCCAGCGGGTTTCGTCTTTTCGGTGGAGGACCTCCGCGTCAAACTCGGCAGCGACTTCCGCCGTGTTGTCCGTGCAATTGTCTGCCACGACAATCAACCTATGGCCGGGCTGCATCTCGCGCTTGATGTCGCCAAGCGTTGGCCTGAGATTTTGGCCTTCGTTGTGTGCAGGTACCAGATAGGCGACGCCCGGTATCGAAGTGTTGCGAGGTTCCGCCGCCCGATCCCGATGCCACTTTCGATTCAAGACCGCCACAACGCACTCGACAAGCAACAATATAGAAGGCGTGACTATGAGAGCCGCTAGAACCGCGAGCATTACATCGGCTAGGAACATGCCGTCTCCAGCTGGCTGAAGAGGTGCATCAGTTTTTTTGCTTCGATCCGCGCATCGTGGTTTTCGCGCACACTCGCCTTGCAGACTTCCGCCATATCGCGCAACCCGCTGTCGCTGATTTCAAGTGCCGCAGCCATCGCGTCGGCAAGCGCGAACTTGTTTCCAGATGGAATGAGCCAGCCGTTTTTCCCGGGGAAGACCAGTTCAGGAATTCCTCCCGCAAAGGTCGAGATAACCGGGCGTCCGAGCGCCAGGCTCTCCATGATTCCGACGGGGAGGTTCTCGACGAAGCTCGGCATGAGGAGGGCACGCGACTTCAGGATCACTGCCTTGACTTCATC
>JANPCS010000515.1:0-11009 GCA_031431065.1 Hyphomicrobiales bacterium
GGTCGGACATGGTTGAGGACGAGAATACCACCGAGTGGGAGATCGTCTCCCTGGCGGCGAGTTGGATGGAGACTCTCTTTGCCAACAACGGAAAGGCAAGCCCTTTCAAGTCCGCCAGGGTTGAACGAAAATCCCAGGGATCCCAGCAGCGGCGCGATATCACGCTTCTGGATCATGACGACAGGCCCATTGTCACCGGCGAAGTCAAACTGCCATGGGCGCCGGACGGACATTCACCGTTTGTCGAAAGCGTTGTGCTCGATGCACGGGACAAGGCGGCACGGGCAGGTGTGGACTGGTTTTTTACGTGGAACCTCAACGAATTGGTTCTTTGGCAGCGCTCCAGGATCGCGGCAATCGGCTCGGACCGTTCGTATCAGAAATTCGAGACCGCCGATGTCACCAGAAAAGCCCAGCGGCTCGATCCCCGGGTCCTCGACAAGATCAGAAATGGGATTGAGATTTTCACAGTCAGGCTCATGGCGCTTGTCCGTGACAATGTGCAATTGCCGCTGCGGTCACCGGATGACTATTTCGTCCAGGCGCTTGAAAGTTTTCTGAAACGCCCCATTGAAGAAACGCGTCAGGCCCTGCGCGGGCGTGAAGACGATGCCCGGCGGCGGGGCGAACTCGACAAATGGATGCGCGAGGACCAGGGCTGGACGCTGGGCGGAGACCGTGACGAACTGCTTGAGCGGGCGTCCAAATTCGCCTGTTACGCCACCGTCAACAAGCTGGTTTTTTACGAGGCTCTCAAGAAGCGGTTCGGCAAATTGCCGGAATTGCAGTTTCCGGACACCGTTGTTTCAAAGGACGATGCGCTCACCGCGTTGGAAGGGTCGTTTGCGCGCGCCAAACGCGAGAGCCGGGACTACGAGACAATCTTTGGATTTGACCGCCAGGACTTCGGGATACAGATTCCATTTTTGAGTGACGCTGCCGTCAATGGCTGGCGGAGCGTACTTGAGCATATCGACAAATTCGACTTCACCAAGCTCGACTACGATGTCATCGGGCGAATTTTCGAGAGGCTGATCGCTCCCGAGGAACGCCACAAGTTCGGGCAATATTATACCAGGCCCGAGATTGTCGATCTCATCAACGCATTCTGCATCAAGGATGGACAAGACAGGGTTTTCGATCCCGGCTGTGGCGGCGGAACATTTCTGGTGCGGGCCTATGCGCGCAAGCGGTTTCTTGACCCCAGCCTCAACCATCAGGAATTGCTCGCCGCCATATTCGGGACCGACATCTCGCATTTCGCGGCGCATCTCACGACGATCAATCTTGCGACGCGGCAATTGGTCGAGGAACGCAATTATCCCCGCGTGCAGCGTGAAGACTTCTTCGATGCGGCACCTGAGAAGACGTTGATCGAACTTCCGTTTGACGATGGCTATGGCACCAAGATCGCGCCTGGCCTGTTTGATGCCATCATTGCGAACCCGCCCTATGTCCGGCAGGAGGATGTGGCGAAAACCAAAAAAGCCAAGTATTCGGCTCAGGTCTTGGCGGAGTCGGGGCTCAAGACGTCCGGACGTTCCGACCTTCACGTTTACTTCTGGGGCCACGCCTTCAAGTTCCTGAAACCCGGCGGCAGGCTCGGGTTTCTGACCTCCAGCCAATGGCTTGATGTCGGATACGGGTTTCCCTTGCAGGACTGGATTTTGCGGCACTTCCGGATTGTAGCCGTAGTGGAGAGTCAAGGAGAGCCGTGGTTTGAAGGCGCGCGGGTGGCAACAGTCGCCACTATTCTTGAACAAGAGGGCGACGCCTCAAAGCGCGCTGCGAACGATGTTCGATTCGTTGAATTGCGCAAACCGTTGGCGGAACTGTTGGGAGCAGCCGAATCGCGTGAAATGCTCATCGGTGCCGAGCGGCTGAGAGACGATATTCTGGCGGTTCAGGCCGACAAGGTGACGCCGGATTTCCGGGTGCGGCTGGTGCGGCAGCAGCGTTTGCTCGACGATGGCCTGGCGCTCGGGGAACGGGCGAAGGGCAAACCGGTTTATGCCGGCGGCAAGTGGGGCATTGCGCTGCGGGCGCCGGATGTCTGGTTCGATCTGCTGAAAGCAGGCGCCGGAAACTGGAAAACGCTCGGGGAACTCGCCGACGTTCGGTTCGGAGTAAAATCTGGTTGCGATCAATTCTTCTTTGTCCATGATGTTTCCACTGAGAGTCTTCTTGAACTTGCTGACACATCGGCATTCGCTGAACACTACGGCGTTGCACGCGCTAATGTGAAGTCAGGCGAAGTAATCATTGCAAAGGCCGGAACCGGCGAAACCTTCCCGATTGAGTCGAAATTCCTTGCTCCAATCGTTCATAGTCTGATGCATGTGGACCGTTACGAGATTGGTGTTGACCAGTGCGACCGACGCGCGCTGATGGTGAAATCGGACGAGAAACTAAAGGGAACTCTTGTTGGAAAGTATATCGCTTGGGGCGAGAAGCAAAAATATCACCTTGGTTCAACCTGTGCTGCACGTGAAAGCAAATCTGGGCACCGCTGGTATGACCTGACAACGGTAACAAGAAGTCCGCTATTCTGGGCGATGTCGCACCAATATCGCCACTGCATTCCTTTCAATCCAGAACTGCATCTCGCAAACCATAACCTTTTCACAGTTGACTGTCATGAGGTTGGAAATGTTCAATTGGCATTCGCAGTTCTGAATTCCTCTATTGTCATTTTAGCCAAGTACATGTTTGGCAGGCCGGTTGGTGTTGAGGCGGCCCTCAAGACCGAAATAGTCGATGTCGATATGATGCCGGTGCCCGATTGGTCGAAAGCCACCGGGGCGCTCGGCAAAAGGATCCTCGATGCCGCCGCAAAGCTGCGCAAGCGCCAAGTTCGCGGCCTCCTCTCCGACCGGCGGCTGCGTGAGAAGTCACTGATTGCCCGCGGCAAGAAAGGTGCGTTGCAAGACTTAGCCGACACCACGGAACTCGACGAAAAGGACCGGCATGAACTCGACGATGCGGTTCTCGAACTCCTGGGGATCGAGAATCGCCAGGAGCGCAAGACCCTGCGGGAGCGGCTCTACGCGCATCTGAAGGCGTATTTCGAGAAAGAACGCCGCAAGGAAGAAGAGGCGCAGGACAACAAGAAGCGTACCAAGTCGAAGCAGCGCCAGACGCCCGATGCCCTGGCGCAGGCGGTGTTCGATTTTGTCGCGGAGAACAACCCGCTGCTGTTGCGTGGTTATGAGGACTTGGCCGACAAGATTGGCTTCAAGAGATACGAAGGCCGCTTCGTACCATGGCCCGACAAACTTGAACTCGTCGATGATCTTTTGCATTTCGGTGTCAAATACAAGTCGAGGAAGACCGGGAAAATCGAGTTTGAACGCGCCACCAGCCGCCTACAGGCGGAGTTGCTCGTCGAAGTCTCGATCGGCGGCGAGGGCGGGGATACGTATTTCTTCCCCGCCGACCCGGCGCTCTGCAGCCAGCTGCTGACCGATATGCGCCAGATACGGGCGGAACGGGAAAGACTCATCCGTGAAAACCTCGAGGACCGGACGGGTGATCCCGATATGGTTGAAAGGGCCATGGGATTGGCCATGCCCCGGTTCAGGCGTTACAAACCGCCAGCGTGAGGCAGAAGGGAAAATGAAGTGCCGGTTTCTGTTGCCAGGTACCGGCGGACCCCGCCTTGAACTGCTAAGCCCAAGGACTTGATTTCCCTAGCTCAGGCTGCTTACGCAGCCACCGCGACGGGAGCATAGTTGTCGTTGGCAACTATATGTTCAGCCCGATAACGTCGGAACCATCACGAGCAAAAAGCCACCCTTTACGCCCTCGTCGATCCTATTTCGCCCCCCTCAAAGGCCCCCCGAAGTCGGAGGGGTCGCTGGTGGAGGCGCCGGGTACTGCCCCCGGGTCCGATAGGTTTATTGCGGTAACCGTTTATCACCATAGTCATGCCCCTTGCGGGACGTGACAGTACCAATATAGGAGCCCTTCCCCGCCAGGGGAAGGGTTGTTTTGGGTTGGCGGCAGATGCGCCGCCTTAACCTTCACGAAATGTCACTGGCCCTTGGTGAAGCTCACCAGTTCCTCGCGCTCGCCGGTCGCCCGATTGACGACCAGCACGTTGCCGATGTTGCGCACGTAGAACTTGTTTTCCACCTTGCCCGGTTCAATGGCGGTGTAATCATTGGTTACATAGGCGTTGTTGAATGTGCCGAAGGGTACTTTTGCACGCTGATTGATGGCAGAGCCATGGGCGACATCCTCGGCTTCGCCCAGGAAAAATTCCTGGCGGTAGGTCTTGCCCACGGCCGGTTTTGCGAACATCACGATGCCGGGCTTGGCGCCATTAAGGCCGGCGCGCCAGGAGCCCTTGGTGTTGGCAACACCGTTGTCGTAGGAGACGGTGTCCTCGCCGAAATACCAGACGCTGCCGTCCTTGTGCTGGGCGAAGTAATCGAGCGTATCTTCCTCGATCACGCCATCGACGCGGTTGACATCGTGGATGACCAGGCAATTGACGCCCATGAGTTTGATCTTGTCATTGGTGACGGTGATCGTGACCTCGGCACCATCGAGGTTGTTACGATATTTGTAGACGCTCCCCGGCTTCATCGGTAGCCACGGATTATCGATCACTGACGAGAAATCAGCTGGATTGATTGCCGGATTGTAGGCCGCCTGACCGATGTCATTGCAGATCTTCCGGCGTTCATTTGCCTGGGCGGTGCAGAGTTTGCCAGCGTCCGTGAATACCCTCGAAGCTTTTGTTGCGCATTTATCGCGCTCGATTACAGTGCCGAGATTGGCGCAGGCTCCGAGTGTGTAGTTGTAGTGGCTGGACGCAGAATCGTTGCAACCACTGGCGGCAGAGGCCGTGGTCTTCTCGCAAATGCCGGCGGCATTGGCGGAGGTTGGCAATAGAGCAAGTACGGTCGAGGCCAGTGCGGCCGCGGCGATCGGAATGAGCTTCATGATCGATGTCCTTTCAGCGTTGTGGTGATGCGATGAGGCGTTGTGCATCACTCACAAACTGCTACGCGGGGGGCCCGAAAATCTTTCAGGCCTCTGCGCTCGCGTTCAATCGAAGGGTGCTATGGAGGTTGCTTTGAAACGCGTAGGTCCGGTGCGGGTGCCGCGAATGGCGACGTCGCCTTCCTTGACCGGCGTACCATCGGTGCTGATGACGGCGCCTGCCATGTCCACCGACCATAGCGTGCCGTCGAAGGCCTGAAGACTGAGCAATGACCCGTCGATGGAAAGCGCTTGGCCACCAAGGAACCCGAGATCAGGTCGCGACCATTCCTCGTAGGGAATCGCCGTATAGCGTTCATAGGCAGGAAAATTCGTAGCGATGGTTTCATGCAGTTTTCGCCCCGCGTTGAGGCCATACAGAACCGCGCCGAGCCCGATACTGATCGCCATTGCCGAGGCAACGACCAGCAAAGGCCGGTAACGATAACCGCGCCTCGTCCGCGACACACCGAGCCATGCGCTCACAGCAAACACCAGACTGCAGAGGCCCCAGATCACCGGCAAGGCCGTTGCAACGTCGTCGAACGGCATTTCATCAAGGCCGCGCCCGGCGGTGCTGGCGTAATCAATGACAGCAAACATCGTGACCGCGAAGCTCAAGGCACCAAGCAGCACCGACAGGCCCGCCAGACTCCAGAAAACGACACTGCGGCCAAGAAACAGGATATACGGCCGGGGCTTCAGACCCAGTTCGTTAATCCTCGCCAAGACGTCTTCATCAAGATTGCGCATATTCTCCGGGCTCTTCGTCCTGTCTCGCGGCATAAAGGGTTTTCAAGTGCTGCAATCCTCGTCTGATGCGGGTGGCAACGGTGCCCGGCGGCATGGCCAGAATATCGGAAATCTCGTCATAAGTTTTGTCCTCAAGGTAGCGCAGCGCGATCACCTCGCGGTAATGCGGCGGCAGATCGTTGAGTGCCAGTTCGAGACTGCCGCAGTGGGTCTCCCTCAACTGCGGTCCGAATGACATGTCTTCAGCGCACACCCGTTCGAGCAACAGCCGGCCATCCTCGCCATCGATCAGCAGCGGACCGGCACCACGCTTTCTGAGGAAACTCACGGCCTCGTTATGCGCGATACGGTAAAGCCAGGGGCTGAGCGGGCGGCGGCGGTCAAAGCCATTCAAGTTGACATAGGCCTTGATGAAACTGTCCTGCACAACGTCCTCGGCATGCTGGGCGTGACCGCCGAGGAGGCGCCTGACGTAACGCTTCAACACGTGTTCATATCGGCGCACGATTTCACCATAGGCTCTGGTGTCGCGCAGAGCCTTCGCAACCAGTTCTGCATCGTCAAGGGTCTCCGGTTCTTTCACCGCTCCCGTTTCTCCGCCGGCTTTCAATGGCTGTTACGCAGCACCCGGGTTTTTCTTTCACCGGGATATTTCTATGACTTCGCATTTCCGCATGGAATCGTCTATCTTCGCCAGCCCATGAAACAATATCTCGATCTCATGCGCCAGGTGCGCGAAAAAGGCTTTGCCAAACAGGACCGCACCGGCACCGGTACATTGTCGGTTTTCGGCCACCAGATGCGCTTTGATCTTGGCGCTGGGTTTCCGCTGGTCACCACCAAGAAACTGCACCTGCGCTCGATCGTCCATGAGCTGCTGTGGTTCATTAGGGGCGATACCAATGTCCGATACCTGCACGACAACAAGGTGAGGATTTGGGACGAATGGGCGGATGAAAACGGCGATCTTGGCCCGGTTTACGGCGCCCAGTGGCGCTCCTGGCCGGCGCGTGACGGCTCGACAATCGACCAGTTGGGCGACGTCATTGCCCGAATCGCCAAGAACCCCGACTCGCGCCGCCTGATTGTCACCGCCTGGAACCCGGCGGACGTCGATCGAATGGCGCTGCCGCCGTGCCATTGCCTGTTTCAGTTCTACGTCGCGGACGGCAAGCTCTCCTGCCATCTTTACCAGCGCTCGGCCGATATCTTCTTAGGGGTGCCCTTCAACATCGCGTCTTATGCGTTGCTGACCCACATGGTGGCGCAGGTGACGGACCTCAAAGCCGGCGAGTTCATCCACACTCTGGGTGACGCGCATCTCTATCGCAATCACCTCGAGCAGGCAGACCAACAGTTGCAACGCCAGCCGCTGCCGCTGCCGCGCCTGCTCATCAAACGCGATGTCAAGGCAATCGATGATTTCCGTTACGAGGATTTCGAGATCTTGGGTTATCAGTCACATCCGCATATTGCTGCCCCTGTGGCCGTTTGAGCATGGCGGTTCTGGGCGACGGCTTCAGCGGCGGCTGGTTCCGCAGGCATTATACGCCCGTCAATCCAGCGGGCTTGTGGTGGGCGCTGGGCATTGCGGTTGCTTTGCTGGCACTGCATTTTCTGCTGCAGTTCGTTATCTCGTACGGCGCTATTCTCACACTTTTCGATGGCGCCTTCGAAGTTCAGCGGATGGTGGTGAAGGCCAATCTCGTCGCGGTGTTTCCGGCCTCGCTGGTGGTGGCGGTGGCGGCGTGGTTTCTCGCCCGGCGCAGTGGCGGCAATCCGCTTGAAGTCTTGAACTTGCGGCTTCCGCGGATTTCACCTGTGGGGTGGGTGCTGCTGCTCATTGGCTTCATGCTGGCCATGTATCTGGCGACCACAATTGTTGTCTCGGTCCTGGGCCTTGATATCAGCCAGTACACGCCGGGGCCTGACGGGCAGTCGCCCGACAGCGGGTCGGCTGGCCTCGTCAAGGAGGCGATGTTCGACATCGCCAATGAGCCCTGGCTGTTCGCGCTGGTGTTTCCCTCGATTACCTTCGGTGCGCCCATTGCCGAGGAGCTGATTTTCCGCGGGCAACTGTTCTCTGCCCTGTCGCGCACCCGGCTTGGAGTACCAGGCACGGCAGTGCTGACTTCGGCACTCTGGGCGGGGTTGCATTTCAGCGAGCCCTGGCTCTCAATCGGGATGATCTTCTTCATGGGACTTATCTTCGGCTGGATGATCTACCGCTTCGGCAGCCTATGGTTGACGATGGCCTGCCACGCGCTGTGGAATGCTTCCGTGGGGCTGATCGTCTTCGCCACGCTGGGTGGTCAGGCATGAGCGTCGCGGTGCGAGCCTTCCAGCCGGGAGACGGCGCTGTGATCCATGCGATGGTCGAAGCGCTGGCGATTTCGCATGGCGAGCAGGAGCATTTCAAGGCGCTGGCCGATGATTTCGAGGCGGCGTTCTTTGCTGCCGATGCGATCATCGGCGGCTTTCTGGCGTTGGCCGATGGTGTGCCCGCCGGCTGTGCCATCTGGCACCGCAGCTTCTCGAGTTTCCGCGGCAGGGAAACGCTCTATCTCGAAGACTTGTCGGTGCTGCCGGATTTCCGGCGCCTTGGCGTCGCCCGGGCGCTGCTGAAGGCGGTGGCGCAGCTCGCTGTATCGCGCGGCGTTCCGGCGGTCATCTGGGAGATGATGGATTGGAATGACGGCGCTGCCGGGCTCTACCAGTCAATCGGTGCCGAAATCGATCATGGCTTCCGCAAGTGCCGGCTGCATGGCGCGGCACTTGAAAGGTTGGCCGGGTGATCTCGCTGGTGGTGGCGGTTTCGCGCAATGGTGTCATCGGGCGCGATGGCGGTTTGCCGTGGCATATTTCGTCCGATCTCAAGCGCTTCAAGGAAATCACCATGGGCAAGCCGGTGGTCATGGGCCGCAAGACGTGGGAGAGCCTGCCGAAGAAGCCCTTGCCCGGCCGCCGCAATATCGTCATCACAAGGCAAGCCGATTATCAGGCAACAAGTGCGGACGTGGTGGCCAGCGCCGAAGCCGCCCTCGGGTTATGCGTGGCCGAACCCGAAGTCGCGGTGATCGGCGGCGGCGAAATCTACAGCTTGTTCTGGCCACTGGCCGGCCGGCTCTATCTCACCGAGGTCGATCTCGACATCGAAGGCGATACCCGGTTCCCGAGGGTTGTGGCTTCGGAGTGGATCGAACGTTCCCGCGAGGTCCACGCCCAAGGCCCAAACGATAGTGCCGGCTTCACCTTGCGCATCCTCGACAAGATGAAGAAAAATTAAGCCCTTGCAATGCCGTGGACTTTCCGCCGCACTCTACCTATATCGCAGCGATAATCTCGCACGACATGACAAGAAAAAAGGTGACATGAATGCCGGGGAATTCCGAAGGTGGTGGCGGTGGCAACAATCAGGGGCCATGGGGGCAGGGCCCCTGGGGGCAGGGCGGCGGGCCGAAGCGGCCCAACCAGGGCGGCGGCAGGGGTGGTCCAAATCCTCCCGACCTCGATGAACTGCTGCGCCGCGGCCAGGACAAGCTGAAGCAAATCCTGCCTTCGGGCGGTGGTGGCCGCTTCGGCTGGGTTCTGCCGGTGGTGCTGGTGCTGGCCTTCGTCGGCTATAACAGCATGTACCAGGTGCAGCCCGACGAGCGCGGCGTGGTGCTGCATTTCGGCAAGTATTCGCGGACTGCGGAACCGGGATTGCATTTCGCGTTGTGGCCGATCGAGACGATGGAGAAGCCGCGCGTCGGGGCGGTGCGCCAGATCAACATCGGCAATGAAGGCAACGAAGGCCAGATGCTGACCAGCGACAAAAACATCTTGGGCGTACCCTTCTCGGTATTCTGGCGCATCAGCGATCCGCAAGGCTATCTCTTCAATGTCGCCGATCCGGAACGCACCATCCGCTCGGTGTCGCAAAGCGCCATGCGCGAGATCGTCGGGCAGACCAAGGCCCAGGCCATCCTGACCACCGGCAAGAACAAGGTCGAGGCGCAGGTGATGGAGATCACCCAGACGCTGCTCAACGACTACAAGTCGGGCGTTACCATCACGGCGATCAACTTAGGCGACGTGCAACCCCCGACCGACGTGAAGGATGCCTTCGCCGAAGTGGTCCGTGCCGGCCAGAAGCAGCAGGAACTGATCAATCAAGCCGAGCAATACCGCAATCAGCAGGTGCAGATCGCCGAAGGCGAGGCGGCCAAGCTGATCGAGGATGCCACCGGCTACAAGGCGCAAACCGTGGCGGAAGCGGAGGGCGAGGCGGCGCGCTTTCTTTCCGTCTACGAGCAATACAAGAATGCCAAGGACGTGACGCGCGAGCGCATTTTCCTCGAAACCATGGAGCTGATCCTCGGCAAGACCAACAAGGTCATCATCGAGGAAGGCGCCAGCGGATCGGGGGTCGTGCCCTATCTGCCGCTGCCTGAATTGCAAAAACGCGCCACCAGCGCGACTTCGAACTGACGGATGGCCAGGAGCACATGAACATGACCAAGTCCATTCTGGGCATTGCCGCCGCCGCCATCGCGGTCCTGCTTTACCTGTCGTATTTCATCGTTGACGAAAAGCACAAGGCGCTCGTCTTGCGCTTCGGCGACATCAACCGCACCGTCGAGGAGCCGGGCCTCTATTTCAAACTGCCCTTCGCCGATACGGTGACGCTGATCGAGGACCGCATCATCATCTGGGAGAACAACGACCGGCCGGTGCAGGATGTGGCGAGCCAGGTTTATATCGTCGATGCCATCACACTGGCCCGCATCAAGAATGCGCGGCTGTTCCGCGAAACGCTGGGCGCCGATCTGCTGCAGGCGGAAGCCCGCGTAGCGGCGCGTCTCGATGCGGCGTTGCGCCAGACCTATGGCCGCCGCTCCTTCGATGCAGCGCTGTCATCCGACCGCGCTGTGATGATGCGCGAAATCCGCGACCAAATCCGCGGCGAAGCCGATTCGCTCGGCATCGAAATCGTCGACGTGCGGGTGCGCCGCACCGATCTTTCGGAGAACGTTCTGGAACAAACCTACAACCGCATGAAATCAGAGCGCAACGCGCTGGCACAGGACATCCGCTCGAAAGGCGAAGCCACCAAGACGCGGATGAACGCCGAGACCGACCGCACCTATACGGTCAAGCTGGCGGAAGCCAGTAAGCAGGCGCAGATTTTGCGCGGCGAGGGCGAGGCCGGCCGCAACAAGGAGTTCGCCCGGGCGTTCCAGCAGGATCCGGAGTTCTTCAGTTTCTACCGTTCGATGCAGGCC
>JANPCS010000516.1:0-2530 GCA_031431065.1 Hyphomicrobiales bacterium
GGTCGGCGGAGGATTCCATGCCGCGCTGATAGGCAAAGAAGTTGCGCTGGGCGAGACCTTGCGTACCCATCATCACCCCCTGGCCGGCCCTGGCGGCTTCATTGTTGCCAGCAGCGATACCGCCCGCCACCGCTGCGACGCCGGCCAGCATCCCGATGATCGAGGTGACACTGGCGCGTTCGAGTTCGACGCCCATGCGCGTCAGATGCCCACCGGCGATATGTCCGGTTTCATGCGCCAGCACGCCAATCACCTCATTCGGCGTCTTGGATTGCGTGATGAGCCCGGTGTGGACGAAGATGCGCTGGCCGCCGGCAACGAAGGCATTGATGCGCGGATCGGCAATGAGATAGACCTTCACCGACTTTGGATTGATCCCCGCCACCTTGAAGATCGACCGCGTATAGAGGCGCATCAGGCCTTCGATTTCGGCATCGCGGATGAGACGTGGCCCGGAAGACTGCGCCAAGGCCGGAGCGCTCCCGGTCAACAACAAGTGGGCCGCCACGGCAATGGCGGCCATTCTGTTGAGCACGATTTTCAGCGCTTGCATCAATGAGCCTTTGGCGATGCTCATTCGACGGAGATTGAGGCGAGTTTGAGGCTAGCGCTTGCTCCACCAGCCGGTCTTGCGCTCGGCAGTCACCGCCGCCACGGTAGGTGCCGGCGGTTGCCACTTGCGCGGCGCTTCCGCCGGGGTCTCGGCAACAGCAACGACAGGCACAATCACCGGCGCGGCAGGCCGCACCGCAATGACCGCCTCGGCCGGAGCAGGGGCCACGTCCTCGCCGTCCATGGCTTCCGATTTCGGACGCTTTTCGCCACGGCCGCGGCCCCAACGGTCACGGCGCGCCCGTGGCGGCCGCTTTTCACCTTCATCGGAACTAGCTTCGACAGCGGATTCCGCCGGCGCTGAAGTCTCGGGACTTGCGATCGCCTCAGGTTCATCCGCTTCGTCAGTCCGCTCAGCTGGCTGGTTGATGTCGTTCAAGGGTTGGTCGCCAAGGCCGGGAATGTCATCGCCGGCACTTGCCGAAGCTTCGGCACCCGGTTGATCATCGCGGCCACGCCCGCCGCGACGGCCCCGCCGCCGCCGCTTCTTCTTGCCGTTTTCGGATTTGTCGCCATTCTGCTGCGCCGGCTTTTCAGCCCCGGCTTCGGCGTCATCGTCGCCATCTTCCTCGGCTTCAATCTGGGCCGCTTCTGGCGCCGCCTCGGCCTCCTCTGCCGTGTCGTCCTCGTCCTCTTCGAAACTCGAGTCCATGCGCACCGGTGCGGCAATCACCTTGCGCGGCGGGATGTTGCGGTCGGGAGCCCGTTCGATCACCGCTTGCGAACCCTTGAGTTCGTCGCTGGGGATGATGAACACCGAAATGCCATAGGCGGTCTCGATGGTCAGCAGGTTGTCGCGCTTCTCGTTCAGAATATAGAAGGCGATTTCGCGCGTGCACTTGACGGTCAGGTTCTCGGGCTTGCGGGCAATCAGATGTTCCTCAATGGCCCGCAGCACCGACAATCCGCAAGACGAGATCGAGCGCACGATGCCGCGGCCCTCGCAATGCGGGCAGGTGCGCGACGAACCCTCGAGGAGGCCTGGACGCAGCCGCTGGCGCGACATCTCGAGCAGACCGAAGTGGCTGATATGGCCAACCTGAATGCGCGCCCGGTCGTTCTTCAGCGCATCCTTGAGGCGGCGCTCGACATTGCGGTTGTTGCGCTTCTCCTCCATGTCGATGAAGTCGATGACAACGAGGCCCGCGAGATCGCGCAGGCGCAGCTGCCGGGCGATTTCATCGGACGCCTCGAGGTTGGTCCGAAGTGCCGTGTCCTCGATATTGTGTTCGCGGGTCGACTTGCCCGAGTTGATATCGACAGAGACCAGGGCTTCGGTCTGGTTGATCACCATGTAGCCGCCGGATGGCAGCGTGACGGTTGGCGAATACAGCCCGTCGAGCTGGCTCTCGGCCTGATAGCGTGAGAACAGCGGGCGCGTATCCTTGTAGGCTTTCACATTCTTGGCGTGGCTGGGCATCAGCATTTTCATGAAGTCCTTGGCTTCACGATAGGCGTCGTCGCCTTCGACCATCACTTCGTCGACATCCTTGGTATAGAGATCGCGGATGGCGCGCTTGACGAGGCTACCTTCCTCATAGACGAGCGCGGGGGCCTGGCTCTTCAGCGTCAGGTCGCGCACACTCTCCCACAGTCGCAGCAAATAGTCATAGTCGCGCTTGATCTCGGTCTTGGTGCGCTGGGCGCCAGCGGTACGCACGATCAGGCCCATGCCCTTCGGCACTTCGATTTCCTTGGCCACTTCCTTCAACCGGCGGCGGTCGCCGGAGTCGGTGATCTTGCGCGAAATACCGCCGCCCCGCGCGGTGTTGGGCATCAGCACGCAATAGCGCCCGGCCAGCGACAGATAGGTGGTCAGGGCTGCACCCTTGTTGCCACGTTCCTCTTTGACGATCTGCACCAGCATGATCTGCCGGACTTTGACGACCTCCTGGATCTTGTAGCGCTTGGCCCGGGG
>JANPCS010000517.1:0-1819 GCA_031431065.1 Hyphomicrobiales bacterium
GAACGCCGTCCTTGATGACGTCGTCCATGGTCTTGGCCTTGGCCTCGGAAACCAGGAAGCCCGCGGTGATGACGGACGTTAGGCCGGCAAGCGAACGCCGATTGATCTTGAAAGACATGTTCCTCTTCCTCCCGTTCTGCCTGTTGTGGCCAGAATCGAGGTTCACTCGAAACGCTGCGGAACCGCTCCGGCGTTCATCTGGCTGGCTGTTAACGATCCTGCCTCAGGTTTCTCATATCCGTCAAGTGCATACACTGTGTATACAAAGATGCGGCTGCGCTTAAGCTTTTTCCTTTCCATGTTTGCGGCAGCTGAACTTGCCTGGCGGCGCGCGAACCGTGGTGTCAGAGGGGTAACGGTCTGTCATCGGCGGCGATGCCGTTGGCGATCGGAAGGCCGGCTTCAAGATCGAGCCGCGGAGATGCATCGCACTTGGCAACCTGACGGCAAGCGACTTCATCAGAGAGGTGCCGGGCGCCGCGGCGGTCAGTTTTCGTCGATGGTGACGACCCGCAGGATCTCGTCGCTCTTGAAGCCGAGCAGCGACGGGTTGCGGATGCCGGGAATGAAGGCGACATCATAGAGCTCGCGCACCACGCCTTCCAATCTGACCCAGGCGATGGTATCGCCGGTCGCGGTGTCGATCACCAGCAACCCGCAGCGCGCATCGGCACCGTTCTTGGCCAGGGCGGCGTCGAGCGGCAAGTCGTTGAAGGTGCGGCTCTCGCGGGCCAGCGAAAGGCCGGCAATGGCATGGCTGCCGGCAAAGCCCAGGCCACGGGCAAAGCCGGGGCAGAAGGCGCGCGGTTCAAAACGCCGGGCGGACAGGTCAACGGTGCCGAATTCGCCGGTGCCGGAATTGAGCAGCCACAGGCGCCCGCCATGCAGCCGTGGCGAATGCGGCATCGACAGGCCTTCGCACACAATCTCATTGCTCTCGACATCGATCACCAGGCCGCCCGAGGCCCGGCGGTCGCGCCAGCCATCGGCGGCATTGGATGCCGACACCGCCGTCACATAGCGCGGCTTTCCCTTGTGCATCGCCATGCCGCTGAGATGACAACGGTCTTCAGGCGCAAGTCTGGTGATGAAGGGTGGCTGCCACAGGGGCTTGAAACTCCAGCCGTCGGACGCCGTGGCAAGGCATGAGAACAGCGTGTTGACGAAAACCGGCCGGCCATCGCCACCAAAGCCCACATCATGGATATCGAGATCGCCAGTCACCCAGGTCAGGCGCGGCACATAGACAGCATCATGCTGGTCCTGGGCTGCGCCCGGAGGAAGCGCATTGTCGAGGCGGTGCAGCTGATAATGCGTGGCGAGAAGCAGCGACCTTGCATCTCCGCTGACACCGAGGCCCATGCAGCGCGCGAAGCTGCGCTCGAACACGCCAAGCTTGCCATCGGGCCGCAACCCCAGGAGAAAGAGTTTACCGGCCTGATAGGTGGTGAAGGCTATCGAGCCTCCGGCCCGCCGCAGCCAGCTTTCAAAGCCGCGCGACGTGGCGACCGCGAATTTTTCCTGCACCATCGTTGAGTTCCAGTTCTGCCGGTTGGCGTGATGCCGCTCATTGCCGCCCATGTTTGCGGCGATGGGCGCGCCAGGTCATCGCCCAGCGCGCCGGATCGTCGAGTGCTTCAGGCCTGATCTTGGCGATCGGCTGATGGTGCGGCGCCGACTTCACCAGTTCGGGGGTGGCGTAGGCTTCCTGTGAAATCCGGGCGATGACGGCGATCCAGGTGTCGATGTCCTCTTTCGAATACATCTCGCCCGCCTCGGGCGTGAAAGGCTCGGGCACGACCCAGGGTTCATGGCTCAT
>JANPCS010000518.1:0-6224 GCA_031431065.1 Hyphomicrobiales bacterium
AGCGAATTGGTCATCGCCCGCCAATAGCTCGGGTTCAGGAAAAACTGCGCGTAGTTGGCAAGGCTGAAGCCGCCGCCGCCCTTGGGATAAAGACTCGCCACCGCCATGGCCACAAACGGCACCACGAAGAAAGCCAGCGTACACGCCACGGCGGGTGTAACGCTGGCCCAGCCAACGCGGTTGCGGGAAGCGGCGTTCACTGCGCCTGGATCATTTCAGTCCATACATCCTGCATCTTCTTGTCGAGGTCTTCGGAAGGTGCCGGATAGCCTTGGGCACGACTCAGAAACTCCGGTTGTTCGGCGAAGCGCAGCGTCGTCTTCTGCTCATCGCTGAGCGCCGCTTTGCTATTGGCCGGCATGCCCCAATAGCACGATGACGTGGCCAGCCTCGCCTGGCCCTCGGGGCTCATGATGTACTGGATGAATTTCAGCGCCATGTCCTTGTTCTTCGACTCCTTGAACATGGCCAGCGACTGCGACCATAGCACCGCACCCTCCCTGGGGATCGAGAAGTCGAGGTCGGGATTTTCCTTGGCGATGCCGGCCGTCACCCACTCGCCGCCGCCCACCAGAATATCGGCTTCCCCGGTGGCCAGCGCCGTCTGGCTGGCGGCCACATCCGTCACCGCCTTGGCATTGGCCTTCATCTTCAGCAGCACCTCCTTGATGGCCGGCAGATCGGCTTCGGTGAGCTCCGCCGTCTTCTTGCCGATCGCCATGGCGGCCATGCCGATGACCGGCAAGTAGTAGTCATAGATGGCGATGCGGCCCTTGTATTTCGGATCGGTCAGCGCGCTGAGCGACTCCATGTCCTTCACATCCACCTTGGCCTTGTTGAAGCCGATGGTGTTGTAACCGAACTTTTCGGTGATGCCGTAACGCTTGCCATCGATCTTGGTATGCTGGTCCATCACCACTTGCGGAAACAGATCGGCCACCGGCAACTGGTCGTCGGCAAGTGCCTCGAACAGCCCGCGCTCGACGCCACGCCGGATATCGATCGAATCGATCACCATCACATCCCAGTCGCCCGGCTGCGACTGCTCGACGATGGCCAAGCCCGCCCCCGTGCCCTCGAACTCCTTGACATTCACCTTGATGCCATTGGCATCCTCGAAGGGCTTCAGCAGGTTCGGATCGGCATGATCGCACCATACCAGGGCGTTGAGATCGGCAGCCGCAGCCTGGTCAAGGCCAAGCACGGCAAGAGCGGCGAAGGAAGCACCGGCGAGGCGGCGCGTGATCAGGCGGACGGTCATGATGCGTTTCTCCCCATAGGAGTCCAAAAATTGAACCAATTTTAAAATTGAGTCAATTCCAAAAACAAGGCAAACTGTTGAAATGTCAGGCCTCAGGCAGAAGCAGAAAGCCCACCGCCACGACCGCATCCTGGATGCCGCGGCCGGATTGTTCCGTGAATTCGGCTACGAAGCGGTGAAAATGGAGGCCCTTGCGGCATCAGCCGAGGTGTCGATCGGCACCATCTACAACTACTACCAGAACAAGGGCGACCTGCTGGTTGCAATCGTCGCACTTGAGGTCCACGAGGTGCTCCGAGCCGGCGAAATGGTGATCGCCCAACCGCCGCAGGCGGCGGAGAAAGCGGTAGACGCCCTGATCGGCGGCTACATCGAACACTCGCTCCATTATCTCAGCAAGGAGATGTGGCGGCAGGCCCTGGCGATCTCGACCCAGCAACCGGTGAGTCCGTTCGGTGAAACCTACATGGATCTCGACGGCGCGCTCGCGCGCCAAACCTGCAACCTGATCGAGAGACTTCAGGTCGCGGGAATGCTAAGTCCCGAAGCCGATGCCCACAGCCTCGGCGAAATCATTTTCAACAACACCAATATGAACTTCATCACCTTCGTGAAAACCGAAGCGATGAGCATCCCCGAACTTCGCGCCACGCTCCGGCGCCAGCACCGCGCGCTGATCCAGGGGTGGAAACCGTAGCGCCTCGATTCCACTTTTCTCAGCGCTTCGTGACCCTGAGTTTTATACCATTCGTCGAGCGCACCGTCAGGCGGCCTGCGGGCTTTGGCTCGAATCCCGGCACCGGATCGAACCGGTAGCGCCGCATCAGGCTGGCGATGATCAGGATGGCTTCCTGTTGCGCAAACGACGCCCCGATGCAGACTCGCGGCCCTTTGCTGAAGGGAATGTAACATGCCCGCAGTGCCTCCACTGAACTGTCACGGTCGAAACGATCGGGATCGAATTCATCGGGTTGGTCCCAGTAGCGGCGATGGCGTTGCAGCAGCCAGGGCGAGGGATTGACCACCGCACCCTTGCGGATCTGCTTGCCGCGCATCGTCATCGGACAAGCGGCATCGCGCGGCAGAAAGGCGATTGGCGGATAGAGGCGCAACGTCTCGCTGAAGACATTGCGCGTAAATTTCAGTTTGCGCACATCGGAATAGGCAGGCCGGGCCTCGCCCAAGACCGACACCACTTCGTGATGAACGCGTTCCTGCGATTGCGGGTCCTTTGCAAGAAGAAAGAAATTCCATGCCAGGGTGCTGGCGGACGTTTCGTGTCCTCCCAGGAACAGCATTGCGACTTGCTCGCAGAGCTCGCGCAAATCGAAATGGCTGCCATCGACCGGATCGGCGGCGGCGATAAGTGCGCCAAGGATGTCTCCGCTCTGCGCTTGCTGGCCCCCTTGGTAGGCGTCGAATCGAGCCTTCACCTTGGGATCGAGCATATCGCGGATGATCTTGGCCTGGTTGCGCGCGTCGCTTATGCCGCCGCCTGCCAAGATCGTCGGCAATCCCACCATGCTGGCCATGCCATGCGCGAAAGCCGCTTCCTGGAAGGCCTGAAAAGCCCCGAAAGTCCGCTTAGCATCGTCAGCCCGCAACTCTTCGCCGAAGATCGTCCGGTAAATCACGTCAGCGGTGACATGGGTCATTTCAACGTCGACCATCACGTCGCCACCATCCACGGCCGCCGCTTCAAAACGCTTCATCATCGCGTCAACGGCATCCATCATCAGATCGAACACTAGCTTGTTCCGGGTCTGCTCGAAGACCGGCGCCATGATCCGGCGCTGGCGCTTCCAAACGTCTCCGTTGGAGACAATGAGCGCATCGCCCACCAGAGTGCCGAACATATCGGCGACAACATGGCTCTTGGGAAAGTTCGCGATGTCGTCGACCAGCACCCGCTGCACGAGCTCTGGATCGTTAGGCATGTAGACTTTCTTGTGTGGCAGGCCCACTTCGCCAAGATGCATGGAGTAGCTGCGCTCGACCAGCGAGGACAGCGAACAGCGCATCGAGCCCAAGAATTTCATCGGCCGCCACAGGGTCCGCAAAAAGCGATTCTGGTGGCGGCCGGGTCGGGGATAAGGTGGTACGAAACGGCTCATGTCTTGCCCATGCGAAAGCGGTTGAAGCCTGTGACGCTTTCGAGATGGGCGAACCGCTGGGCCAATGTAGTGTCTCCCGCCGTGATCAGGAAATAGTCGTACTCACCGGCCATTTCGGCGGCCATCAGATATTGGAAATGCATGCGGAGCACATTCCGCCTCGCCGCCGCATAGGTTGCTGGTGAAAACAGTTTGTTGAACCGTGCCGAAACGAGTTTCGGTTGCTGGCGGGTTCCGGGAGGGCGGGTGACACCGCTCAGCGTCAGCGGATCGCTGAGCGCAATGCACGCGCCATCGACAGCCGAGGTGACGTCGATCCACTCGGCCTGCTCCGAACCTGAAAGGGCCAAAAGATCGTTACGGAATTGCCGGGCCATCGGCTCATCGGGCGTCATCACCATGGCCTGGCCCAGCGTCATCAGGCTGAAGCGCTGCCCGGGCCCGATCCTTTCGAGCGTGCGGGCCGCCACCGTCACCGCCACATGCGTGCCGACACTGTGTCCCACCACCAGCACTTCGTCGCTCTCTCCGCTTGCGATAGTCTTGGCAACGATGCCGGCAAACTCGGAACAACGCTCCTCGATACCAGGTACATGGCCCCGCGCCCGGTCCACCAGAAACGTGCAGCTCCGCGCCAGCCAGAAGGCATTGAGCCCGGCTTCCAAAAGACGATAGACGGCAAAGGGCAGGGCCAAGGCCGTTACCACTAGCACATATGACCAGCTGCCGATCCACGGCTTCGCCACGGCACTCACCCCGAGCCCGAGCAGCAGCGCCACAAGGAACAGCACTACCAGCAGCGCCGGTGGATAGATCACCGCCAGGAAACCCGGCCAGTTGTTACGCCAAATGCGGGTGAACACGCCCATGCGCAGGAATTGCCAGCAGTAGCGCCAGATACCGCCATACATATCGGCGGCGTTCCTCGGCCATTGCCGCCGCACGATATCTTCATAGCGTAAGAAACGGACTTCGGTCGTCGTGGTACTTGTTTCCACCGTCCACCGCGATTGCAGCGATCCTTCGTTACGCCGCTTCGAGACCGCCATGGCTTGACCGTTCACCGCCGACTGCTTCGCCGCTTCGGAGGAATAAAGCCGATGATAATACAGAGGTCCCCGCGGATCAAATCCGGCAATGTAAAAGACGGTGCGGCGCAAGACCTGATGCGGTTTCAATCGACCAACGCTGACGGTAATGAAGGTTGAACCGTATTAGCACGGAGCCCGGCGGGCGCAATCAACTTCGAACGTCCCTGTGGCGGATCAGAACTGCCCGCCCATCTGAAACGTTGCTTTGCAGTCGGCGTTGGGCGCGCCTTTGTAAGGCACATTGGTGCAGGACGCCGATAGCCCGATGACCGCGAAATCATAAAACGTCGCCTGTGCCGTCACACCCACCTCGGCGACGAGAGTCTCTTCCTTTCCGTCATAAAGCGTTTCCAGTGCTACGGCCCGCGCGCCGGCGAAGACGCCAATGCCGTCACCACCAAAGGTGGGTGCATGGGCCCCGGTCTTCGGCAGCAGCAGGGCGAGCGGGTTGGCGGCGTCAGCTGGCTGCAGCGCCAGCATCACCCCCCCGCCGGCCTCGATCGTGTCGTTGCCCAGTGCGGCATGGCCATAGGGCACCACGGCTGCTCTCCAGCTTTCGCTTTCGGAGAGCGTGAAATCCTTGCGTGCCCAACCGGAAACGCCGGCCAGCAGCCGTGTGTCATGCGTGCTCCGGGTATCCCGGTTGTTTTCGCCGATCAGGCTGTGGATGACTGCCTGGAGCTCCCGGCCGATGTCGTCAGCCAAGCCACCCTCGATACCAGCGCGGGCACTGAGAAAATAATCCACCTCCGGCGTATCGAAGGCCCTTCCATACCAGGCATTGATTCGCGCCAGGCTCTCCAGGGGATCGCCGGTCTTGCCGCTTCCCAGCTGTTCCGGTTCGGCGCCAAAAAAGCCAACGCCGATGACGTTCCGGTCAAAGCGCAGCGCATATTCCAGGCACCCGGTCAGCCCGCCGCCATCCGACCCGAAATAGGTGTCGTTGCAATGGCCACCACGGGTTTCGATGTCCTGGGCCAAGACCGCCGATCCGCCGCTGGTCAGCACCAGCAGCGCAATCACAGCTGGCTTCAATGCGATTGCCATAATCCCCCAAACCACTATCGACGGCTCTCTTCGAGATGTATCGCTCAATCAGCCTGAACATTCAATGAAGCTTTGCTTCATACGTCCAGACACGCGTTCGCAAGTTCAATCTGGCTCCCGGCAACGCCCGAAGCTGGCGCATTTCCTTGTGTCAGGCCTTTCTGCTATTAGCATGCATCGCTTCTGAGGAGAATGACCGATGAACAAACCGATGAATCTTGCAGGCGCCACCGCCTGGGAACCCTCGCCCAACAATCTTGAACCGTTCTGGATGGGCTTCACGCCCAACCGCGCCTTCAAGAAGCGCCCGCGGATGATCGCCCGCGCCAAGGACATGCATTATTATGACATGACCGGCCGCCCGATTCTCGATGGCTCGGCTGGCCTGTGGTGTTCGAATGCCGGCCATTGCCGCGAGCCGATCGTCGCCGCCATCCAGAAATCCGCCGCCGAACTCGATTTCGCGCCGACTTTCCAGTTCGGCCATCCCAAGGTGTTCGAATTGGCCTCCAGGCTGGCCACCATGGCGCCCGGCGATTTAAACTATGCCTTCTTCTGCAACTCAGGCTCGGAAGCCGCCGACACCGCGCTGAAGATCGCCCTTGCCTATCATCGCGCCCGAGGCGAAGGCAGCCGCACGCGGCTGATCGGCCGCGAGCGCGGCTATCATGGTGTGAACTTCGGCGGCATTTCGGTCGGCGGTATCGTCTC
>JANPCS010000519.1:0-6793 GCA_031431065.1 Hyphomicrobiales bacterium
AGGCCGCCGCGTGCTGGTGACGGGCGGCGGGGCCATCGGGCAACTCTTGGCGCTGGTGGCGCGCGCATTTGGGGCCGCGCAAGTCGTGGTGAGCGATATCGCAGCCTTCCCCCGTGCATTGGCCGTCACACTGGGCGCGGAGGCGGCTCTCGACGCCGGTGAATTGGACTTCGACGCGCGGGCTGTGTCCCTCTCGCAAGGCGGTTTTGATTTTGTCTTCGAGGCATCGGGCAGTGCCAAGGCCTTGGACCAGGCGATCGCCGCCGCCGAACGCGGCGCCACCATTGTTCAAGTCGGCACCTTGCCCACGCCGGTCACCGCCCAGCTCAATTCCGTCATGGCAAAGGAACTGAACCTCATCGGCTCATTCCGCTTCGCCAATGTCTTCGCGACCGCCCTGGATCTTGCCGCCACTGGACGAGTGAACCTGGCGGCCCTGATCAGCGCCGTGCTGCCATTGCCGGACATGCAGAGGGCCATGGACCTGGCAATCGGGAAAATCGAGGTCGTCAAGGTTCAGGTAGAACCATGAAGCTTGCGTCCGCGGCCTTACGGCGGCCGGCGCCAGGCCAGCGCGAGTGGTGGTACAGCTGCCCCGGCTCGAACGGGGGACCCCTAGATCCACAATCTAGTGCTCTAACCAACTGAGCTACAGCTGCATGTGCGTCGTCTTGGGGGCGTTCCTAGCCGCAGTTGCCGGGGAATTCAAGACAGCAAAAAAGCCGACCGTGTCTCAGCCGGAGTTCCCGCTTCTGTCTCAATCCCGGTGGATCACGGTTTGGCCCTGTTGCCCCGTTGGCTTGAACCCAATACTACCTTTACGAGCTTTGCCAGGAAGTATGCCTCGACCGCCGCGAGCGCCAGCAGAGTAAAGGTATTGGAATCCGGGCTACCGTTGTTGACGATGAGGCCCACGATCACGTCGCCCAACTCAATGAAGATGCGCGTTGCCAGCATGAGAGCCAGCAGGATGGCGCTATTGAGGATCAAGGCAATGAGGATACCCAGCACTGCCCCCAGAATTCGTACACCCGTGCTGTAGAGTCCGAATTGTTCGGAAAATGTGGTGACGGTCACGCCGGGAAAGAACGATCCCGGCGTAAACATATAGACAGAGGCAAAGAAGCTGCCTGCCAGCACCAGAATCCAGCCGAACACTTTTGCCGAAACCGGAATTCCAGGTTGCAAGACATCCTTCAGGCGATCCATGCGCTTTTCCTTGTTTCTGCGTTCAGTGGCGTGGCCAATACGGACTCCCGAAAAATCCCCGGCCTGGCCGCTGATGGCACTTGCGATTTCATGCGGCAAATGAAATTAATTCCGCTTTGGAATGCATGAAGAGAATAAGCGAATGAAGCCCGACTTGAACCTTCTCCCGGTATTCGATGCGGTTGCCCGATTTGGCTCGGTGACGGCAGCTGCCGATCGCCTCAATTTAAGTCAACCGGCCGTCAGCCATGCCATGAACCGGTTGCGGGCCACGGTGGGCGATCCGTTATTTACGAGAGACGGCCGCGGTCTGGCGCCGACACCGCTCGCCATCGCGATGCTGGCTCCGGTCCGCGATGTGTTGGTGGCCGCCACGGCACTCCTTTCGCCCCGGGCTTTCAGCCCCGAAAACGAAGAAACCGTGTTCCGGATTGGCGCAAGCGATTATGCCGCCCTCACCATCGTTCCACAACTCGTGAACGCGTTGCAGCGGAGGGCGCCGCGCGTAACGCTGGACATCCTGCCGGTGGGGAGCGGCACTCTCCGCCAGCTGCAAGACGGATCCCTGGACACCAGCTTCTGGGGCACGCAGCCGCCAGGGAAACCGTTTCATTACCTTGGCCTGTTTCAAGAACATTATCGCGGCATTGCACGTTCCAGCCACCCGGTATTCGGCAAGGCAGGCAACGGACGCGTTACACTCCCGCGATATCTCGACTATCCTCATGTGGTGGTGTCACTGCGCAATCCAGGTGCAAACGAGGTCGATCAGGCTCTCGCGCGCCTTGGAAAAGCCCGCCGGGTCGGCCTGACATCCCATAGCTTCGCAGGCAGCATGGCAAGCCTGAAAAACAGCGATCTCATCGCCACCCTGCCATCGAGGCTTTGCCGGTTGGATATTCAGAACGGCCTGCGCATATTCGCACTCCCGCTCGAGATACCGCGTTATTCCTACGGCTTGCTCTGGCATCAGCGAACCGATGCAGCCCCCGCCCACAGCTGGCTGCGCCGCATGATTGCGGGTGTGTGCCAAGCGAAACACACGGCTTAGGGCCGATCAAAGGGACAGACAACGACCGTTAGCGTAAATCATACACGGACGTTTGAATTCAAGACAGCAAAAAGGCCCGCCTTACGCAAGCGGGCCTCTTGGGCGGAGCCGGATCGGGAGGAGTGACCCGGCGCCCGCGGATTTCAGATCAGGCCGCGGCCTTGGTGAAGCCGGTAAAGGACTTGCTCATGGTGTCCTGCACGGGCTTCAGGGATTCCTTGGCAAGGGCAACCGAGAGTTCGTTCAGCTCGGCGGCCTGGCGCTGGAAGCTCTCGGCCTGTTCCTTGACGAAGGTCTGCTGCAGCGAAAACACTTCGGCAGGCTCTTTCACGGCGAAGAACTTGCGGGCGAAAGCGAAACCGGCGTTGAGGTTGAGCTGGGTGAACTCCATCGCCTTCATCTGGATGTCGGTGAAGCGGGTCTTGTAGGCGTTGGCGGCGGCGTCCAGCATCTGGACGTTGCTGTGGGCGGCTTCCGAGACCTTTTCGAAGGCCGCCTGGGCCTGGTCAACGGTCTTCTGGGCAATGGCGGACACTTCGGCGGGAATTTCGGTGTTCATTTCGGTATTCTTTCCAGTATTCATTTCGGTGTTCATGTGGAATTTCGCCTTCTTGGCTGACATCTTCATCTCCTGATGGCTGGGCCTGCCGCCCGCCCGATGAAGCCGATATAATCCGCCTCATGGTGCATTGCAACATAAATAGTGCGTTGCGATATCCGCATCGCATTTTCAGACAATCAAAGGAAAGATGGACGGCAGCGCGGAATTCCGTTTATTTTGTGCTAACAGCTTGTTTCGAACTGGATCAGGAAGGGGCCCCCCGCACGTGGTTGACGTCATCACGCCAACGCTGGAAGACTTGCGGGACGTTCCCGAGGCGGCGTGGCTATGGGACGGCGCGCGGGCCCGAATCGTCTGGGCCAACAGCGAGGGGATCGCCTATTTCGGCGGCGCCTCGCTGTTCGACCTCATTGACCGGCCGTTCGATTTCATCGAGCCCGGCGTCGAACAGATCGCCAATCTGGCGCGCTCCCTGCGGCGTGGCCAGGTCGAAACCGCGCTGCTGCATTTTCCCTCGTCTGGTGCAACCGCGCCCCTGGCCTGCCGCTGCATGATCCATGCGCTGGCCGATGGCCGTCCCGGTGTGTTGGTGGTGGCCCGGCAATCGGCTTCCGCCTCGACCGAAAAGGCCAACGAAGACATCCTCAGCGCTTTCGACCTGCTGCCATCGGCTGCCGTGCTGATCGGCCGGGACGGGCAGATCCGCCATCTCAATGCCGCGGCCCTGATGCTGCTCGGGGCGGGCCAGCGGGCCAGCCTTGCCAGCCTGCTCGGCACTGTGACGGAGGCTGACGAACTGCTGGGCCGTGTCGACGCGGCGGGCACCGTCGCCCTGGTGCGCACGCTCGGCGTCAGGCTGGGCCCGCGCGATATCCGCATCACCGCCAGGCGCCTGAACCGGCCGGCAGAAGACCATGCCTTCGCATTGATCCTGCTCGATGACGTGACCGAGCGCCGGGCCCTGGAAATGAAGCTCACCGGCAGCGAAAAGGCGGAAACCATGGCGCCGCTGCAATCCGCCGCCACTGTCCAGCCGCTGTCGCAGAACGATGCCGAGGCCTTCGAGAAGCTGGGCAAGACGCTGTCGGAAGGCTCCCGGCACGTGCCGCGGCCAGTGCCAAGTATCGAACCGGCGCCGGAAACTCCAAATCCCGAGGCTGTGCCACGCCGCAGGCTGCCGAACATTCCCGATCAGCTGCGCCTGCTGTTCAAGGCGCGCAGCGAGGCCATCCTGATTTCCAAGGATGGCCTGCTGATTTATGCCAATGCCGCCGCCGCGGCGTTTTTCGGTCATGCCACGGCGGAAGACGTGATCAACGACCGGGCCATCGCCGGCCGTTTCGCCCAGCTCGGCCAATCGCTGCCGGCCGGCGATATCGCGATTGAAACCGGCAAGTCGGTGTTCGCCACGGTGCAGATGTCGGTGATCCCGTGGCTCAATGGTCCGGCCCGGCAGTTTATCCTGCGCCGTGCCGAGGCCCCTGCGCCGCGTGCGAACATGCCACCGCCGGAGCTACAGCCGCCGTCAGAGACTCCGCCAGCCGCTGTTCAGAGCATCGAAACGCCGGCCCCGCTGCCACGGGCCAGTGCCGATATCATCACCATGCCGTTGCGCGGCAATGGCGCAGACGCCGATCAGGAATTGCGCGCCATTCTCGATACGGCGGCCGACGGCATCATCACGCTCGATGCCGAAGCCCGCATCCATACCTTTAGCGCCGGGGCCGAAGCGATCTTCGGCTTCCGTATCGCCGAGGTGGCGGGCAAGCCCTTCGCCGACCTTCTGGCGCCGGAAAGCCGCAAGACTGTGCGCGATTATCTGGCGGCACTGCAGGGTCCGGGCCTGGCATCGGTGTTCAACGACGGGCGCGAGATCACGGCGGTGGTCAGCCAGGGCGGCACCGTGCCGCTGTTCCTGACCATCGGCAAGCTGCAGGCGACACGCTCGCAAGCCGCCTTCTGCGCGGTGGTACGCGACATCACGCAGTGGAAAAAGACCGAAGCCGAATTGCGCGAAGCCAAGGAGAAGGCCGAAGCCACCAGCCGCCAGAAGTCGGAATTCCTGGCCTCCGTCAGCCACGAATTGCGTACACCGCTGAACGCCATCATGGGCTTCTCCGAGGTCATGCGGCTTGGCCGTTTCGGCGAAATCGAAAACGAGAAATACCGCGGCTACGTTCAGGACATCCACGCCAGCGGCAGTCACCTCCTGTCGCTGATCAACGATCTGCTCGATCTCTCGAAGGTCGAGGCGGGCAAGCTCGAACTCAACTTCACCGCCGTCAACTTGAACGACGTGACCGAGCACGTCTTGAAGATGATGCAGGAGCAGGCAACCGCTGCCCGTGTCGTCTTACGGAAATCGCTGCCGCCGGAACTTCCCAATGTGGTGGCGGACTTGCGCTCGATGCGGCAGATCATGCTGAACCTCGTGTCCAACGCCATCAAGTTCACCGATCCCGGCGGCCAGGTCGTCATCTCGGCGCAAGTGGTGCCGTCCGGACAATTGAAGCTCCGGGTGAAGGATACCGGCATCGGCATGAACCCAGCACAATTGCGCGGCGCTCTCGAACCCTTTGGCCGGGTGGCGACGGAAGGCCGCGAGGTGCAGGGCACCGGTCTCGGCCTGCCGCTGACCAAGGCATTGGTCGATGCCAACCGCGCGGGCTTCGAACTCACCAGCGAACCGCGCAAGGGCACGCTGGCCGAAGTCACTTTCCCCACCAACCGCGTCCTGGCGGACTGATCACGCAATGGCCGAAGGCGGAGTTGCGCTGCGCCCTCAAGGCCCGCCGCGCGCCTGGAGCGAGCGGCTGATCAGCGGCAGCGCACTGATCATCGGCGCCGCTCTGGCGCTCCCCGCCGTTACCATACTGGTATTGGCATTGACGCCGACCGAAAACATCTGGCCGCATCTGCTGTCGACGGTGCTTCCCGGTTACGTCATGCGCACGCTCGCCCTGATGGCCGGAGTCGGCGTCATCACCTTCGTCACCGGCACGGCCACCGCCTGGCTGGTCACCATGTGCCGCTTTCCATTGCGGCCCTTCTTTGCCTGGGCCTCGCTGCTGCCGCTGGCCATGCCGGGCTACATCGTCGCCTATGCCTATGTCGATTTCCTCAGCTATGCCGGTCCGCTGCAAACCTGGCTGCGCGGGTTGTTCGGCTGGGGCAGGCCTGCCGACTACTGGTTTCCGGACATCCGCTCGCTGGGCGGCGCCATCTTCGTGTTGTCGATGGTGCTCTATCCTTATGTCTACCTGACAGCGCGGGCGAGCTTCATCCGCCAGCCAGCCGCCCAGCTTGAGGTGGCCAGGGCCCTAGGACAAACGCCGTGGGGTGCGTTCCGAACCGTGGCCTTGCCGCTGGCGAGACCCGGCATTGCGGTCGGTGTCAGCCTGGCGCTGATGGAATGCCTCAACGACATCGGTGCCGCTGGCTTCTTTGGCGTGCGCACCTTGACACTCGGCGTCTACACGACGTGGCTGTCTCAGGGAAATCTCGGGGGTGCGGCGCAGATCGCGGCGGTCATGCTGCTGTTCATCTTTGTTCTCGTCTGGGTCGAACGGCAGGCGCGGCACAAGCTGTCATACGGTCTTCCCGCAAAGCGCCCGCGCCAGCCCGACCGCATCCGCCTTAACGGCTGGCAAAGGGCACTTGCCGTCATCGTCTGCCTCGTCCCCATCCTCCTCGGCTTCGTGGTGCCGGCCCTTGTGCTCTTAAGTTTTGAGTCATCGCGGTTGCATGATGCGGTGTCACTGACCTATCTCAAGGCCGTCAGCCATTCGCTGCTGTTGGCCAGCCTGGCCGCCGCCATCGCCGTCGCCCTGGCCTTGATCCTCGGCTATGCCAACCGGATGATGCGCCAAGGCTTCACAAGACAAGTGATCCGTATCGCCTCGATGGGCTATGCCATTCCTGGAACGGTGCTCGGCATCGGCGTTCTCATTCCGCTGGCCGGTTTCGACAAC
>JANPCS010000520.1:0-1688 GCA_031431065.1 Hyphomicrobiales bacterium
CGACCAGCGGTTGGCGAAGGTGTGGAAGAGGAACGAACCCATGCCGATGACCAGCACATTGAGGGTGAGGAGCAGGCCGGACAGGGTGCGCGGACTTTGCCGCCATTGGGCCAGAAGCAGCAGCCCGGCCACGATGAAAGCGGCATTGGACAGGGCATTCAGCGGCTCGGCCCAGAATCTGGCGTCAAGACGCTCGCAGTAATTGTCGATGGGCTCGAGCCAGGTCATTCACGAAGACAGAAAGCAATGGCCGTGCCGAAGCCCGCCGAAGGCGGCACGATGCGCCGGCCACGCACCTGTGTCATAGAGTCAGTTGGCAACCGGTCGAGTGACGTGCAGGCGATCGTCAGGGCCGCGAGATGAGGGCCGTCTTGCGGATGAGGCGGAAAAACACCGAAGGCGTGCTGGAATTCCTCGACGGTGGCCAGCACGATATCACCATGCGGCGTGGCGATTTCGATGCGGCCCGGAGCGTCGCTCCGGGGCAAGCGGCCCGTCACTGTGGCGAAGTGATCGGCCAGTTCCAGTGCGCCACCTCCGCTAATCCAGATGTCCTTCACGCCATATGCGCCATTTGGATGGCTGAGGTATTGGGGTTGGGCGTAATATTCCGGGCGATAGTGCTGACAGGCGAAATGGCCCAGCCATGGTGCTGCCGGATGACTGACAAAGGCCAGCGAAAATCCCACCGTGACATCCTCGCCGTCCGGCATGCGCGCGGTCCTCGAGAATTCGAAGGGTGCATAGGTCTGAAGGCTCTTGGCGCGCCACTTGGCGATATCACTTGCGGCGTCTTCGCTGTCGAGGACCATCATTGCGAAGCCTTCGTGGCGTTGCAGGTAGTCACGGTTAAAAGCCGAGAATGAAAAGGTTCCCGTTGTATGCTCGACAACATCCTGTGGCCTGGTGATGGCCAGCAGTTCAAGATAGGTGCCGTGAAGCTGGATGATGGTGTTGCCCGTGCCGAACGGATGTTGTCCTGTTGCCGTCAGCGTGAAGCCGAGGTTTTCATAGAGCGACCGGATTGCGACAAGATTGTTCGCTGCCAGCACAAGATGGTTTAGGCCCGTCATGGCAATCTCCATCGCATTGGCCGCAAACGGCGGCGTGATTGCAAAGCATTAACATACTTCGGATGCCCCACAAACCAACGGCAAAGATGGCTTTTGGCTGCGGGTTGCAGAAACGCATTGAGTACGCCATATCGGGGCATCACTTGGCACAAGGACACGACATGACCGCGACTGCGCTTGGTTTTCTGCCGGAATGGAATCTTGCCGATCTCTATGCGGCGCCCGATGCGGCCGAATTTGTTGCTGATATGAAACGCAGCGAAGGTATGTCCAAGGTATTTTCGGAAAGATACAAGGGCAGACTGGCGGCAATGTCCGGTGCCGAATTGGCGCAATCGCTGCAGGATTATGAGTCTCTGTCCGATCTCATCGGCCGGGTCGGGTCCTATGCGCAGCTCTATTATGTCGGCGACACCACCGACCCGCAGCGTGGCCAGTTTTATGGCAATGTCTCCAACAAGCTCACCGAAATCTCGACAATGCTGCTGTTCTTCGAACTTGAGATGAATCGCATTGATGACGCTGCCCTTGCGACGGCCATGACGGTGCCGGCGCTTGGGCACTACCGGCCATGGATCGCCAACCTGCGCATGGAAAAGCCCTATCAGCTTGATG
>JANPCS010000521.1:0-1724 GCA_031431065.1 Hyphomicrobiales bacterium
GCTCGATGTCGCGGCGGCCCGCGAAGTCATCGCCGGCATCGCTGATGGTTGCAAGCAGGCGGGTTGCGCCTTGATCGGCGGCGAAACGGCGGAAATGCCCGGCATGTATCACGGCGGCGATTATGACCTCGCGGGCTTTGCGGTGGGTGCCGCCGAGCGCCAGAACCTGCTGCCAAAGAAGGACGTGAAGCCCGGCGATGTCATCTTGGGTCTCGCCTCGTCGGGCCCGCATTCCAACGGCTATTCGCTGGTCCGCAAACTCGTCGAGATCAGCGGCATCGCCTATGCCGCCAAGGCGCCTTTCGACAAGACGAAGACGCTCGCCGAGGCGCTCCTCACCCCCACCCGCATCTATGTGAAGCCGGTTCTCAAGGCCATCAAGGCGACGGGTGCGGTGAAGGCGCTCGCCCACATCACCGGAGGCGGCTTCATCGAAAACATCCCGCGCGTGCTGCCCAAAACCACGGTAGCCGACATCGATCTCGATCAGGTGCCCTACACCCCGGTCTTCCAATGGCTGCAGGGCATCGGCGGCGTCGCGGAGCGCGAAATGCTGCGCACCTTCAACTGCGGCATCGGCATGATCGTCGTCGTTGCGCCGAAGGACGCCAAAAAGGTCGCTGCCTCGCTCAAGCGCTCCGGCGAATCGGTGGTGACCCTCGGCACCATCCGCAAGCGTAAGGGCGTGGAAGACCAGGTGGCGCTCTCCGGAACTCTCGGCAACACATGAGCAAGGCCCGCGTCGGCGTCCTCATATCAGGGCGCGGTTCCAACATGATGGCGCTGGTCGAAGCGGCGCGAGATCCCGCCTACCCCGCCGAAATCGTCTGTGTCATCTCGAACCGTGCCGATGCCGCCGGGCTTGAGTTCGCCACAGCCAATGGCATCGCCGCCAAGCTCATTAACCACAGGGCCTATCCCACCCGTGAGGCTTTCGAGGCCGCTCTCGATGCGCACCTGCGCGCCATGCACGTCGACATCGTCGCCTGCGCCGGCTTCATGCGCATTCTGTCGGCGAGTTTCGTCGCGGGCTGGCAAGGCCGCATGATCAACATCCACCCCTCGCTGCTGCCAGCCTACAAGGGTCTCCACACCCACGCACGGGTCATGGCCCACGGTGCCAAGACCCATGGCTGCACCGTGCACCATGTGACGGCGGACCTCGATGCCGGTCCGATCATCCTTCAGGCTGAAGTCCCTGTGCTCATCGGTGACACCCCTCAAACCCTCGCCGCCCGCGTGTTGCAGGAAGAACACCGCATCTACCCGCAAGCGCTGGCCCTCCTCGCCCGCCAGCTTCAACCAAAAACGTCGACTTGACGCACCCCTTCCAGGCGTTCAAGTTCTTCATGCATTTGTTTCAGTAAAGCCTTGCGCCGCCCCGGATATTTCCGTTCCAGAACTGTCGCCTCGATGATCCGGTCGGTGCGGAACGAGCGGAACGCCTGGCGCAACTCGCACCACGCGATGATCAGCCGCTGGGCATCGAAATAGGCGACCGCCAACGGCCAGATCACGCGTTTCGTTTCCTGCCCATCTTCCGCTTTGTAGGAAAGTTCGGCCTTCCGCCCCTCCCTGATGGCATTGCGCAGCTGCGCCACATCGACGGTGTCGCGGATCACCCGGTCGCCCGGCGGCACCAGCAAGCCGGCATCGAACAGGAAGGGCTTCAGCCGCTCCGGCAGAACGGCGCCGATTTTCGCCACCGTATCCTGCGCGGCCCG
>JANPCS010000522.1:0-7168 GCA_031431065.1 Hyphomicrobiales bacterium
CGATGGATCGATCCTGTGGTCGGCCGATCACATGGCCATCTTCACCCCCGAGCGCGCCAGGCGCGATGCCCTCAGCTTCGCCGAACACGCCCGCGGCAGTCCTCCTGTCGTGGATCCCAAAGGTCTTGAAGCCTTTGACGCACTTCTTGAGTTTCTCAAAAAGCAGGGCGTGCAAGTGGTTCTGGTGCATCCGCCGTTCAACCCTATCTTCTATGACGCTGTAAAGAACAGTGCCTATCTTGAGGGGCTGGACAAGATCCGCGCCATCACCAACGGTTTTGCCGCGAAATACGGATTGCATGTCATCGGTGAGTTCGACCCGGCAAAAGTCGGATGCTCCGCCGATCAGTTTATCGATGCCGAACATGCCAACCCGGCATGCCTGCAAAAGGTCTTTGACCAGTACGAGGCCCTGCTGCCGCGACTCAAGATTGAAGCCCAGGGAAAGCAACTCTGATGGTTTTCAGTTCCTACCAGTTCATTTTTGTGTTTCTACCGGCCACCTATGTGGCATTTCTGCTGGCGCACCGGATTGGCGGTTGGAATGCCGCGATCCATGTATTGGCCGGCGCGTCGTTTGTGTTCTACGCGATGTGGGGTGCCGGGCTGCTGGTTGTCTTGGCGGGCTCGTTGGCCCTCAACTATCTGCTGGGAGGTCTCATTGCCGGCAACGCCGATCAGCCGCCACGGTCACGCCAGCTCCTGTTGCTGGGCATCACCGCCAATCTGCTGTTGCTTGGCTATCTGAAGTACGCCAATTTCTTCATCGATATCGCCAATCAGACCACCGGCGCGGGCTTCAGTCACCTGCACCTGCTCGTTCCTGTTGGCGTGTCCTTCTACACGTTTATCCAGATCGGTTATCTGATCGATGCTCACAATGGCCAGCTGATACGCACCGGCTTCGCCCGTTACGTGGTGTTCGGTGCCTTCTTTCCATGCGTGACGGCAGGTCCGCTAGTCATGCACCGCGAGATACTCGAGCAGCTTGAACAACGCGGCGGCAGTGCCTTCAATCCGCGATTCCTGGTCACCGGACTGACCATGTTCGGGATGGGCCTCTTCAAAAAAGTGGCGCTTGCCGACTCGATATCTCCCTATGCCGATAGTGTTTTCAATGCTGTCCACGCAGGCGCATCGGTCGATCTCCTGACGTCGTGGATTGGTGCTACCGCCTATGCACTGCAACTCTACTTCGACTTCTCCGGCTATTCCGACATGGCACTCGGCATCGCCTTCATCTTCGGCATACGCCTGCCGCTAAACTTCGACTCGCCATTCAAGGCAACAAACATCTCGGACTTCTGGCGGCGCTGGCACATTACCATGACACGGTTTTTCACCAGCTATGTCTACTCGAGCCTGGCGATGAATGGCATGCGCTCGGCGATGGCCGGAAACGGCGGCCGGTTTGGAAAATTCCTACAGGTCGCCGCGGTGCCCTCAATCATCACTTTCCTGATCGCCGGACTCTGGCATGGCGCCGGCTGGAACATGATTGTCTATGGCCTGATCCATGGCACCGCCATTGCCGTCTATCTGGGCTGGCGCGAATTCTCGGGCATCGTCCTGCCACGGACTGCCGGCTGGGCGCTCACGATGAGTGTGGTTCTCAGCGCCCTGGTGATCTTCCGGGCGCCCGATCTCGGCACGGCCGGGAGTCTACTTGCGGGCATGTGGGGCCTCTCAAATCTTGGGCTGGGACCGGCTGTAAACGCGGTCGAAGGCCTCGACATCGGCCGTGCCGTCTCGATGATTGCCCTGCAGGGAGCCGTCGTTCTGCTGTTGCCCAATACCCAGCAAATTCTTCACCTCGACTGGATCAGCAGCGATCAAAAACCACACAGCGCCGCTCTCGAAGCCGGCCTTCTGGCGTGGCGGCCGGCAACTTCCGGCGCCTTGGCGATCGCCTTTGCCTACACGGTTTCACTCACAACGATGGGGTCGGGAACAACCTTCCTCTACTACCAATTCTGACAGGAGAGACGCAACCATGAACAAACACATGACAGAGTTTTCCGAGGTCACTCTCGTCCTGCCGCGCGAGGTCGATGCCGAGGTTGCGGGGGATATCGAGAAGGAGTCGGTTTTCGTTTCGCCCGGAATCGAACGCATCCGCGTCAATGCCGATCTCAAGACAGCCCGTATCTTTGTGCGGCCCGGGGCATCGCCCGAAGACGTGACGGCAAAGGCCCAGCGCTATCTCGATGTCATGGCAAAGCAGCTGTCGGGATTCGAAATCAAGGTCTTCGCCGAGACCCGGCGTAAGGACAGCGGACCCTATCAGGCGAACGTCAACGAGGGCCTCGTTGAGCGTGGCTGGATGCATGACTATGGCAAGGGTCAGGTTGCCTATAGCGGACCGGTCCTGAAATTGGCCCGCCTCATCAATGACCGGTCCGGCGAGCTCTACGCCAAAGCGTTCGGCGCCAAGGATGGGCATTTCCCGGCGATGATCGACGCCGACACCCTGCACAAGTGCGGCTACTTCGACTCGCATCCCAACGCTGTGACCTTCGTCGGAAACGTTATCGAGGACATCGATGCATTGGAGGAGTTCCGTCTGGCGAACTCCTGTTCCGAAGGGGCCCATATGCCGCCGCACGATCACATACACATGGACGGCATGTGCCTCAATCCGGCGGCATGCTTTCCCTGCTACCCAACGCTCACCGGCAAGAGTTTCGCCAAGGGCGAAGCCTACTCGTGGCTTGGCCGGGTGTTCCGCTATGAATCACGCAACATCCGCGGCCTGGATCGCCTCTATGAGTTCAACGTGCGCGAACTGGTGTTCGTCGGCAACGAGGACTATGTGCGCGACTGCCGCAAGAAGGCCCTTCCGATCGTCGAGGAACTGGCCGCTCTCGTGGATATCGATTGCCGGGTGCAGACCGCTACCGACCCGTTCTTCGCGACCGTCTCCGCTGCCAAGAAATTCTGGCAAGCGGCACAGGAGGTGAAAAACGAGATCAAGATCCCGGCGCTCGATGCCGCTGGAGAGGTTACACAGCTGGCCTGCGGCTCGATCAATCTGCACGGCAACTTTTTTGGTAAGCGTTTCGACATCAAGGATGCCGATGGCGAACCGGTGCAGACCGGATGTGTCGGCCTCGGCATCGAACGTTGGGTCCTCGCGGCCTTCACGCAACACGGGTTCGAACGTAACCGCTGGCCGACCGAAGCCGCCGCCAGGATTTTCGACTGAGCCAGTGTTTTCAGCCAAACCCACAAAGATCGAGGATCAATCATGCTACTCTACAACATCATCGGCAAAGTTCTGGGCGTCGACCCCGCGACGTTGAACGACGACTCGAACGCGCAGAACACGTCCAAGTGGGATTCATTACGCCACATCGAGGTGATTTTCGCGGTGGAAAGCGCCTTCCATGTTCGTTTCACCATGCCGGAGATCGCTAGTCTTCGGAAACTGGGAGACGTCCGAAAGCTGCTCTTGGCCAAGAATGTGCGACTGAATGAAGTGGCGCAGCAGGCGCCAGCCGCCCAACGTGTTGCTTGAGTTCATCCGGCGGAATCGAAATGAAAATCAGCCGGCGTACGGCCAAGCAGCAAACGTGATCAGGCAAGCACAATGACGGACAAAGCCGTAAGACTGCTTATTGTCGATGACGACGACGATGATCTCTACCTCATCAACGACGCGTTGAGCGAGGTGGAAGAGGCGCGCTATGACGTGACGACCGCGACGTCGGCGTTGGCGGCGATGAGCAAGCTTGGGTCGAACGGCTATGACGTCATCATCTCCGACTACCGGTTGGGTCACGTCACCGGCATCGACTTCATCAAGAATGTCAGGTTGGCGGGTATCGATACGCCGGTCATTCTGCTGACCGGTCTTTCCGCCGCGCTCATCGACAAGGCGGCACTGGAAGCCGGCGCTTCCGACTTCCTGCCCAAGGCTTCGATAACCGGAACCGTGCTTGACCGGTCGATCCGTTACGCAAGAGCCCACGCTGACCGCCAGCGCCTTCTGCACGCAGTGCTGAAGACCACCATTTCGGGAATGGCTGTGCTGGACGCCAGGAGCATTCTCACGTTGTGGAACCCGCGCTTTACCGAATTTGCGGAGGCAACCTTCGGTAGCGATCGCGATCGTCTCGGCAAACTCGCGGCGCTGGCTCTGAAGAGCGGGGCGCGGGACATCGAGATCGGCGACCGGACGGCGGAGGTGCATTGCATGGCAATGCCGGATGGCGGCAATGTGCTGGCGCTGCATGACGTCACGGCGCGTGTTATCGAACTGAAAGAGCGGGCCCTCGCGGAACAGCGTGTCCGCAGGATTGCGATGCACGATACGCTGACATCGCTGCCCAATCGCATGGCGTTCAACGACCGGCTCGACGACAATTTGAGGGAAGCGCATTCGCAGGGCGGCCGGCTTGCCATTCTGAGTTTCGACTTCAACCGCTTCAAGGAAGTCAATGATCTCTTCGGCCACGCGGCCGGAGATGAACTCCTGCAGACCGCTGCCCGGCGTCTGGCGCCGCTCTTGTCGGGTAACGATTTTGCCGCCCGGCTGGGTGGCGACGAGTTCGTACTGATCCACCACGAATCCGATGAAGTCAATGCCACAGCATTGGCCCAGCGCCTGGCCGATGCACTGTCGGCGCCGGTTGAATTCAACGGCCGGGTGATCGAGGCCGGTGTCAGTATCGGAATTGCTTACTACCCCGAGCACGGCCAGCGCCGCGACGAATTGCTGGCAAACGCCGACCTGGCGATGTATCGCGCCAAGACCGGCATCGGCAGTTCGTTTTGTGTGTTCGATGTCGATATGGACGAATTCATCCGTGAGCGCCGGAAGATATCGCACGAGCTGCGCAACGCGTTGCACGAAGGGGAATTCGTGCTCTACTGCCAGCCCCAGCATCGGACGTTGGGCGGCGAGCTGGTGGGCTACGAAATCCTGTTGCGGTGGATGAGCCCGACGCGCGGCATGGTGCCGCCTCAGGATTTCATTCTGATTGCCGAAGAAACCGGCATCATCAAGGAAATCGACGAATGGGTCATGCGGGCGGCCTGTCAATCGGCTGCAAATTGGCGGGTGCCGCTCAAGATCGCCGTCAATGTGTCGGCACGGGCGATTTGTCATGCCGGGATCGCCGACACAGTGCGCAGTATTCTGCTTGAAACCGGGTTGCCGGCATCGCGCCTCGAGATCGAAGTGACCGAAACGGCGCTGATCAACGATTTGAGCCGCGCGCTGCATAATCTCCGCCAGATCAAGTCCTATGGCGTAGCAATAGCCATGGACGATTTCGGCACCGGATACTCGTCGCTGTCGCTGCTCAATTCGTTCCCGTTCGACAAGATCAAGATCGACCGGTCGTTTATTCAGGCGGTGGGGCAGAACGAACGTGCCGATTCGATTTTTCGGGCCGTCGCCGGCATGGGCAAGGCGCTCAGCGTGCCGGTGCTGGTGGAAGGAATCGAAACAGCCGAGCAGCTGGAGTTCGCCCAGGCATTGGGGTGTGAGGAAGTGCAGGGCTATTTCCATGGCCGCCCAATGCCCGAGACCGAAGTCCAGAAGCTGCTCGCAGGACTGGCAAGTGCCGGCTCGGACCTTCCGGCAGTTGCAGCACAGGTTGTCTTGCCGGCGGATAGAGTGGAAGCGGCCTGAGGCAGTGGCCGGGGAGGCTCAACTTAGAGTTTCGTTAGCCAACTGGTTTCACCGATCTTTAAGCCGAGCATGAGATAACAAGTTTACTCAATAGGTGTGGAGTGGAAAAATGAACCGTAGGGAAATGACGCGTGCTGGTGGGGTTCTGGCCGGCCTCGCAGTGATGGGGGCAGCGATAAGCAAGCCGGCTCTTGCCTGCTCGGACGACGACCTCAAGAAGGCGGTCGAGGAATTCCGCCAGGCGATGGTTGACGGCAACGGCGCGCGTCTCCTCGAACTGATGAGCGACGATTGCACGTTTGGCCATGCCAATGCGGTGGTTCAGACCAAGCTCGAATTCGTCAAGACCGTGGTCGACAAGGCTGAGATATTCAGGGCGATCACGCTGAAGGATCATTGGATCAAAATCAGTGGCGAGACCGGTCTAGCGCGTCATACTTTCGACGCCGACCTGACATTCCAGGGCAAGGACTTGCATCTGGTTCTCGGCATCATCATGGTATGGCGCAACGAGGACGGCCGCTGGCGTCTCATCGCCCGCCAGTCCTTCAAGCCGATCACTGTATAGTCTATGGCAGCACCGCAACCGGGGCCATCTTTCCACGGCGTGGGGGATGGCCCCGGTTCTTTCAGTTCGAAACCACCTGAGCGTTGGCGGCCGTGATGGTGAGAGAATCGACCGAGACATAAGCCGCGTCTGACGGGCCGTCCTTGCGGGCATAGGCTTCGATGCTGACGGTAAAGGGAGCAGGCAAGCGGCCCTCTGCAGGCAGCGCAAACTCCAACTTGCGGCTGAATTTTTCCGAGGCCGCTGCCCCGGTTGGCCATTCCAGAGTTTTTTCGGCCGAACCTGCGATGAGAACCAGCCGCGTCAATGCACCACCACTCTTGATGACATGGCCTTCGACCAACACCACATAGGTGGCGAAACTATCGATTCTGGGTTGGACAACGTCAAAATGCCCGCGGAGAACAGCTTTCGCCTCAAGGGTCGCACCATCGGCCTTGGCCTCGATCGGCGCAAAGGTCATGGTGATGCTGCGGCCATCATCGGATGCCAGGTATTTGTAATTTGACCACCCGTCCGACGTGTCGTCCTCGACAACGAATCCGCCCCACTCCAGCCGGGCAATATCCGCCGCATGAATTGTTCCGGGAAAAGCGGCGAAAAGACCAACGGCCAAGGTTGCGAGCAACGATACTCTCATAAAAACGCTCCAAACATCAAACGTTGGTTAATAGTCCTGCAAACACGGTTGTGGGAAGGCTGGCGGGCGGCCGCAGCAGCAGTTGTCCACTGGAAAAATTGTTCAGTGGACTAGTGGCCGCCGTCATTGATCTGGACGGGTATTTCTGAATCACTATCGCTGATCAGCAGCGATGGAGGTGATTCGTGGCCGGGAAAGAGATTGCCGTCAAGAAGTACGTTGTGCGGCTGAGCGCGGACGAGCGCGATCGGCTTTTGTCGTTGATCCGGTCGGGCAAGCGCTCGGCGCAATTGCTGACGAAGGCGCGCATTCTTTTGAAGGC
>JANPCS010000523.1:0-11038 GCA_031431065.1 Hyphomicrobiales bacterium
TCGGCGTCAAGCCTTGAGAAGCCGGTCGCCTGGGCGCCCGCCTCGATCCATCCGTCAATCCTTTTTGTTGGTCCCCGTTCCATGGCGCCCTTATACAGTGGCCTGATGCGAATAGAGAAGCCCGAAGGCGAATTAAGGCGCGGCTGGACCACCGGCGCATGCGCAACCGCGGCGGTGAAGGCAGCGTTTGCGGCATTGCGCACGGGGAGTTTCCCTGATCCAGTGTCGATCACCCTGCCCAAGGGCGAGCAACCGGCCTTCCCGCTGGCGCTGGAAGAGAAAGGCGAGGGCTGGGCCAGGGCCGGTATCATCAAAGATGCCGGCGATGATCCCGATGTCACGCATGGCTGCCTGGTTATCGCCACGGTGCGCGAGGGCGGTTCCGGCATCCGCTTCAAGGCGGGGCCGGGTGTGGGCATGGTGACCAAGGCCGGATTGCCGATCCCGCCGGGAGAACCCGCCATCAACCCGGTGCCGCGGCAGATGATGGCCGCCGTGATTGCAGAGTTGGGCGGTGGTGACATTGAAATCGAGATTTCAATTCCCGATGGCGCCGCGCTGGCGCTGAAGACCTGGAACCCACGGCTGGGGATCATCGGCGGGCTGTCGATCCTCGGCACCACCGGTATCGTGCATCCGTTTTCGTGCGCGGCGTGGATTGCGTCGATCCATCGCGGCATCGATGTGGCGCGCGCCATGGGTCTGCCGCATGTAGCGGGCTGCACCGGATCGACGTCGGAAGATGCGGTCAGAGCGCATTACGGCCTGCCGCTGGAGGCGATGCTTGACATGGGCGATTTCGCCGGCGGGTTGCTCAAGTATCTGCGCGAGCATCCGGTGGCGCGGGTGACCATCGGCGGCGGGTTTGGCAAGATTTCAAAGCTGGGCCAAGGGGCGCTCGACCTGCATTCGGGGCGCAGTCAAGTTGAGCTCGGCTGGCTGGCCGATTTGGCGCCTGAGGTTTCACGTGACAGGGTGTTGGCCGCCAACACCGCCCAGGAGGTGTTGGAGATGGCGGCTGGTGTCGATCTTGCAAATCGGGTGGCGCGGGCGGCGCTGGTGACGGTGAAGGCGATATTGCGCGATGCGCCAGTTGCGGCGGATGTGATGATTGTGTCGCGGGCCGGTGAGATTGTCGGCCATGCGAGTTGAATTCGGTTCCCAACCGTTGGTCATGCCAGGGAAGGCTGGCATCCAGCTTTGGTCCTGCGAAGGAAGCTGGGCCCCAGCTTTCGTTGGGGTGACGGGATACGGGGGAATCCTGGTTGGCGGACGCGTGGTGGAACTGTGGTGACCTCAAGCCGCCGCATCCTCATCCTTGGCGGCACGAGCGAGGCGCGGCAGCTGGCGGCGGTGTTGCTGGCCAGGGGCTTCGAGGTTATCTCATCACTCGCCGGGGTGACGGATAATCCGGTGTTGCCGGATGGCCCAGTGCGGCGGGGCGGGTTTGGCGGCGTCGAGGGGCTGGCGGCCTATTTCGAAGCTGAACGGATCGCTGCCATCGTCGATGCGACGCATCCGTTCGCGGTGCAAATCTCGGCGCATGCGCATGCGGCAGCCGGGGTGACGGGCATTCCCTTGCTGCGGCTGGAACGGCCGCCGTGGCAGGCTCCGGATGGCGACGCGTGGACCGTCGTCCCGGCCGTCTCCGCAGCAGTTGCGGCGCTGCCCGCTGGCGCCCGGGCGCTGGTAACGATCGGCCGCAAGGAGATCGGCGGGTTTTTCGCGAGGAGCGATATCGGCGGCGTGGCGCGGATGATCGAAGAACAGGAGCAACCGGCGCCAGCGGGCTGGACGGTCATTCTGCAGCGGCCGCCTTTCGGCATCGAACAGGAAAAGGCACTCATCACGCATCATGCCATCACCCATCTGGTGACGAAAAATTCCGGGGGAACGGAAACCGAAGCCAAGATCGTGGCGGCGCGGGAATTGGGGTTGCCGGTCATCATGATTGCCCGGCCGCCGAAGCCCGATTGCGAAACCCATGCAAGTGCTGATGAATTGGCCCAGGCACTGGCGGCCAAGCTTTTACCTTGACCCAATGCGCGTTTCCCGCTTCTCTACGGCTTGAGGGGTGACAATCGATACAAGTTCGCCTCCAGGGAGCAAACCAACGTAACAGCAGCGCGATGAAGCGTTGATGCGGCACAGGGGCGAGAGCAAGTCTTGATGACCGGCATGAACTCTTTTCACGCGCTGCACAGGTGAGAAAGAGGTTACTCGATGAAAAGCAAAGTTATGGCCTGGGTTCTGGGCGCTGCCGTGAGTGCGGTTGCCGCCACTGCTGCCAGCGCCGGCACGCTCGACGATATCAAGACCAAGGGCTTCGTGCAGTGCGGCGTGAGCCAGGGCCTGCCGGGATTTTCGAACCCCGATTCGAACAATAACTGGACCGGCATGGACGTGGACTTCTGCCGCGCCGTCGCCGCCGCTATCTTCAACGACCCGCAAAAGGTGAAGTTCTCGGCGCTGAATTCCAAGGAGCGCTTCACGGCGCTGCAGTCCGGCGAAGTCGATCTCTTGTCGCGCAACACCACCTGGACGATGAGCCGCGACACCTCGCTCGGCCTCAAGTTCGCCGGTACCATGTATTATGACGGCCAGGGCTTCATGGTGAAGAAGTCGCTGGGCGTCGAGACGGCAATGAAGCTCGATGGCGCCACGGTATGCACCGCCACCGGCACGACGACGGAATTGAACCTCGCTGACTATTTCAAGGCGAACAACATGAAGTACCAGGTGGTGGCGATCGAAGACGCCAACGAACTGGTGAAGGCCTATGACGAGGGCCGTTGCGACATCTTCACGACCGACCAGTCGGGACTTTATGCCGAGCGCCTGAAGATGAAGGATCCGGGCGAGCATATCATTCTCCCCGAAATCATCTCGAAGGAGCCCTTGGGCCCCGTCGTTCGCCAGGGCGACGACGCCTGGTTCAACGTGGTGAAGTGGACCTACTACGCGCTGCTGACGGCGGAAGAATTCGGCATCACGTCCGCCAATGTCGATGAGATCAAGACCAAGAACAGCGGTCCCGATGGCAATCCGGAACTGAAGCGCATTCTCGGCATCGCCAACGAGGACGGTTCGGCGGCGGGCTTCGGCACCGGCATCGGTCTTACTGAAGACTGGATCGTCAACATCGTCAAAGGTGTCGGCAACTACGGCGAAATCTTCGAGCGCAATGTCGGCGCCAACACCGACCTGAAGATCGCCCGCGGCAAGAATGCCCTGTGGAACAACGGCGGCCTGCAATACGCCCCGCCGATCCGCTAAAGAAACTCCCGGGGTCCGGCGTTATCGCCGGACCCCGTTCGTCTCCGCAAAGCCAGAACCGGAATTCCGGCAGGCACAACGGTTGGAGCGCATGCCGCTCCTTGCAGGGGTGAGGGATGACTGCCACGGTTGATGCCTCCGGGCATGCTAAAGTCGCGTTCTGGAACAATCCGAAGGTGCGCTCGACGGCGTTCCAGGTTCTGCTGGTTCTGATACTCGCAGTCCTGTTCTATGAAATCATCAACAACACCGCCAACAATCTGAAGTCGCGCAATATCGCCTCGGGCTGGGAATTCCTCAATCGCACCGCCGGTTTCGATATCATTCAGCCGCCCATCGACTATTCCAGCTCATCGAGTTATGGCCGGGCGCTGCTGGTCGGCTTCACCAACACCATCATCATTGCGATATGCGGTATCATTCTCGCCACCATCCTCGGCTTCACGATGGGCGTGGCGCGATTGTCCAAGAACTGGGTGGTGTCGCGGATCGGCACGCTCTATGTCGAAATCTTCCGCAACGTGCCGCTGCTGTTCTGGATCTTCTTTTTTTACAGCGCCATTCTGCAGCCGCTGCCCGGGCCGAAGCAGGCGCTGAATTTCATGGACGGGGTGTTCCTGTCCAACCGCGGCTTGATGATGCCGCGGCCGATCTTCGGCGAAGGCGCATGGATCGGGCTGGCCGCCCTGCTGATCGGCATTACCGCAACCATCGCCATCGCCCGCTGGTCGAAGGCGCGGCAGCTGGCGACCGGGCAGACCTTTCCAGTGTTGTGGACGTCGCTTGCGCTGATCATCGGCCTGCCGCTGTTCGGATTTATTGCCGCGGGATTTCCGTTGACCTGGGATGTGCCGGAGATCAAGGGCTTCAACTTTGCCGGCGGGTTGCAGATCATCCCCGAGTTCATCGCCATGCTGGTGGCACTCTCGGTTTATACCGGTACGTTCATCGCCGAGGCGGTGCGGGCCGGCATTCTGGCGATCAGCCACGGGCAGACGGAAGCGTCCTATGCGCTGGGACTGCGGCCCGGCAAGGCCTTGCGCCTGGTGGTTATCCCGCAGGCCATGCGGGTGATCATTCCGCCGCTCACTTCAACTTACCTCAGCCTCACCAAAAATTCGTCGCTGGCGATTGCTATCGGTTTTCCGGATCTGGTGGCGACGGGCGGCACGGTGTTGAACCAGACCGGACAGGCGATCGAGATCGTCGGGGTGTGGATGGTGGTTTACCTGAGTCTGAGTTTGCTGACATCGCTGCTGATGAACTGGTTCAACTCACGCATGAAACTGGTGGAGCGCTGATATGGCACAGGACGCCAAGCCGCTCGCCTATGTGCGGGACGCCGATTCGCCGCTGCTGCCCGCGCCCGCCAACATGGTGGGCTGGCAGGGCTGGCTGCGCGCCAATCTGTTCTCGACGCCGCTCAGCAGCATCATGTCGCTGGCACTTGGTGCCATCATCGTCTGGTACCTGTGGGGCATTGTGGATTGGGCGGTCTTCAGGGCCGTGTGGTCAGGCACCGGCCGGGAAGACTGCCTGCTGCCGGATGGTCAGGTGACGGGTGCCTGCTGGCCGATGGTCGCCGACAAGTTCCCGCAGTGGATCTATGGTTTCTATCCTCACGATCAACGCTGGCGGGTGAACATCATTTTCATCGTGGCGGTGTTGGCGCTAGTGCCGATGCTGATGCCGGCGGTGCCTTACAAGAAATGGAATGCGCTGTTCCTGCTGTTATTCTTCCCGTTGATGACGCTGGTGTTGCTCACCGGCGGCAATTTCGGACTTTCGGCCTCAAGTTTCCAGGCCATGCTGGCGCTTCTGCTGGTGGCTGCGGCATTGCTACCGCTCATTGCGATGGGCCTTGAAGAGGGTGTTGCCGCCAACCGGATTGGCTTACTTGCCATTGGCCTTGGCTTGCTACCCCTCGTTGCCGTTGCCGTCTTGTTGTTTGCCGTGACGGCGTTGAGCATTCTCGCGGGCCTTTCGTCCTGGCTTGGTGTGCAGCCGCTGGCGTCAACGCTCAATTGGCTGGGGGCGGGGCTGACGGCCATTCAGGCATTCATCCTCGGCATTCCCCACCTCTGGAAGGCGGTGGCGCTTCTGCTGCCGCTCGGCGCGGGTTTTTCACTCTACATCGCCATAACCGGCGGAGCGGCCGGGCGCCGTGCCGCCAGCGGCTGGTTGGCGGTTGGCGTTGTCATCGTTCTGGCCATGTTGCTGCTCAATTTCGACTTCGGCCTGGTACCCGTCGAAACCTCGCAATGGGGCGGGTTGATGCTGACGCTGGTCGTCTCGGTGACCGGCATCGCGTGCTCACTGCCGCTTGGCATCCTGCTGGCGCTGGGGCGGCGCTCGGATATGCCGGCAGTCAAGAGCTTCTGCGTGGGCTTTATCGAGCTGGTGCGCGGCGTGCCGTTGATCACCGTGCTGTTCTTCTCGTCGGTGATGCTGCCGCTGTTTCTGCCGGAGGGGGTGACGTTCGACAAATTGCTCCGTGCACTGATCGGTGTGGCCCTGTTCTCGGCCGCCTATATGGCGGAAGTGGTGCGCTCCGGGCTGCAGGCGATCGGCAAGGGCCAGTATGAGGGCGCCCAGGCACTGGGGCTTTCGTATTGGCAGATGATGAACAAGATTATCCTGCCGCAGGCCTTGAAAGTATCGATCCCCAATATCGTCGGCAATTTCATCAGCCTGTTCAAGGACACGACGCTGGTGTCGATCATCGGCTTGTTCGACCTGCTGGGTATCGTGCGCGCCGGCTTGAAGGATTCGACCTGGGCGACGCCAAGTGTGGTGCCGACCGGCTATTTTGCCTTGGCCGCCATGTACTGGGTTTTCTGTTTCAGCATGTCGCGCTACTCGATGTACACCGAGCGCAGACTCAACACCGGACACAAGAGGTAAATACCATGGCCGCACCCGCGAAGAAGATGGCGGTGAGCGATGAGGTCGCCATCCAGATTTCGGCGATGAACAAGTGGTACGGCGAATTCCACGTGCTGCGCGACATCGACTTGACCGTCTACAAGGGTGAGCGCATCGTCATCTGCGGGCCGTCGGGGTCGGGCAAGTCGACGCTGATCCGCTGCATCAACCGGCTGGAGGAACACCAGAAGGGCGATATCGTCGTCGATGGCATTACGCTCACCAATGACCTGAAAAAGATCGACGAAATCCGCCGCGAAGTGGGCATGGTGTTTCAGCACTTCAACCTGTTCCCGCATCTCACCGTTCTGGAGAACTGCACGCTGGCGCCGATCTGGGTGCGCAAGATTCCGAAGAAGGACGCCGAAGAAATTGCGATGAAGTACTTGACGCGTGTCAAGATCCCCGAGCAGGCGCTGAAGTATCCGGGGCAATTGTCGGGCGGCCAGCAACAGCGCGTGGCGATTGCCCGGGCGCTGTGCATGGCGCCGAAGATCATGCTGTTCGACGAGCCGACCTCGGCCCTGGATCCCGAGATGATCAAGGAAGTGCTCGAAGTTATGGTCGACCTCGCCGAAAGCGGCATGACCATGCTGTGCGTCACCCACGAAATGAGCTTCGCCAGGCAGGTGGCCAACCGGGTGATTTTCATGGACCGCGGGCAGATCGTCGAGCAGAACGAGCCCAACGCGTTCTTCTCCAACCCCAAGAGCGAGCGCACCAAGCTGTTCCTCAGCCAGATTTTGCACTGACATCTACCGGGAATCGAAACTTCCTTCACCTCCCACGGCAAGGGGGATGCGAAGCATCACAATGGAGCATTCCTCATGCTGAAGTGGATTTTCGCCGTTATCGCGATGGCCGTGGCAGTGGGCGGCCAGGCTCAGGCTGCGACGCTTGATGACGTCAAGGCGCGAGGCGTGCTCAATTGCGGCGTCAACCCCGGGCTACAAGGTTTTGCGGTGAAAACAGCCGAAGGCCAATGGGCGGGTTTCGATGTCGACTACTGCCGGGCCATCGCCGCCGCAACCTTGGGCGATGCGGAGAAAGTCGAGTTTATTCCTGTCAATGCCCAGGAGCGTTTCGACAGGCTTAAGTCCGGGGCCATCGACATTCTGGCGCGCAACACCACGTGGACGATGGAGCGCGAGACCAAACTTGGATTGCGCTTCGTTGGGGTGTCGTATCACGATGGCCAGGGCTTCATCGTCAAGAAGCTGCTGGGCGTCAATTCGGCGTTCAATCTGTCGGGAGCCGCCATCTGCTTTCTGTCGGGCACCACGACGCAGGCCAATGTCGAGGATTTCTTCCGCGAGAAGGAGATGAGTTTCACGCCGGTGATGTTCGACAAGCTCGACGATCTGGTAAAAGCATTCGATGAAGCCCGCTGCGATACCTATACCGCCGATCTGTCGCAGCTCTATGCGGTGCGTTTGCGGCTGTTGACGCCCGATGACTCGGTGGTGCTGCCGGATGTGATTTCGAAAGAGCCGCTCGGCCCGGTGGTGCGCCAGGGCGACGAACAATGGTTCAACATCGCGCGTTGGACATTGTTCGCGCTGATCAATGCCGAGGAACTGGAAGTGACGGCGGCCGGCGCCGATGAACTCAAGGCCTCCTCGAAGAAACCCAATGTGCGCCGGCTGCTGGGGGCCGAGGGCACATTCGGCGCCGACCTGGGGCTTGATGCCGATTGGGCGCTGCGGGCCATCAAGGCGGCGGGCAACTATCGTGAAATCTTCGAGCGCAACTTGGGCAAGGATACGCCGCTGGCCATCGAGCGCGGCATCAACGGTTTGTGGAATGCCGGCGGGTTGCTCTATGCGCCGCCAGTGCGCTGAGGGTCAGCGGGTTTGGCTTTTCCCCGAAACCAGGCGGCGAGGTGGTCCTCCTGAATCTGGCCGGACGCAAGAGCAATGAACTCTTCAACATTCTCATCCTGAGTCGAAATCACGATCCATCCATTCACGTAAAGAAACGTGAATGAGGCAACCAGGGCGGTGCGCTTGTTGCCATCAATGAATGGATGATTGCGGGCAATTCCGAAAGCATAGGCTGCCGCCAGATCGAAGATGTCGGGTTCGCCATACGCCAGTTTATTCTCGGCCCTCTGCAGTGCCGAGTCGAGCAGGCCTTCGTCACGTACACCTTCACCGCCACCGTGTTCGGCAAGCTGACGAAGGTGCATGGCGAGAATCATCTCGCGCGGAATCCAGATTGGAGTCATTTGAGTTTACTTTGCGAGGGCGCGCAGAGAGTCGCGGTTCTCAAGCATGACGATTTCCGCCGCTTCCATGATCTCGGCGAATTCGGCGCTGTAGGGGGTCAGGAGAATTCCAGTGGGAGTTTCTGTCATGCACAGCGTATCGCCTTTGCCAACCCGCAGTTTCGCCAGCACTTCTTTGGGCAAGGTGATGCCGATGGAATTTCCGACTGTGGTGACTTTGACCGAGGCGATGGTGACGTGCTTGTTCATTGGATTAGCTCCTTATAACAGGTATTATAACATCGGTTGCCGGAGTTTCAATCCAGAGTTTCATACTTCTTCTCCTCCCTGGCATAAGGCACGAAGCCGAGCTTCTGGTAGAGGGGAAGGGCGGCGGGGCCATCGAGCGTGCAGGTCTGGACGATGACGCGCTGCGGTTTCTTGGCCCAGCAGGCGCGGATGGCTTCGGCGAGGAGCCATTTGCCCAGGCCGCGTCCCTGAAAGACAGGGAGCAGGCCGAAATACTGCAGTTCGACCTCCGCCGGAGCCTGGCGCGCATCGATCTCGAAATAGCCGCCGGGCTGGCCATTGACGTAGGCGACCCAGATTTCCACGCGTTCGTCACGGATGATCAAGCCCAATTCGCCGTCGGACATGCGCTTGCGGTCGACCCAGTGGATGGTGCCGCCCACCGCGTCATAGAGATAACGGTAAAAGCCTACTTCCGGTTGTTCGGCGCGCGCCAACATAAGTTTCAGCCGCGTTGGTGCTGGAACCCGCAGGATGGGCTCCTCTTTCATCTCGAGAAAAGTGACGGTGGTGGTGAGGGTGGTCATACCGGGCCGGTGGCAACGGGTGCATCGGGATCGCCGCCCCATTCGGTCCACGAGCCATCATAAAGCGCGTGTTTGCGGGCGCCGATCAGCGTGAGGCCGAGCGACAGGATTGCCGCGGTGATGCCGGAGCCACAAGTAGTGAAGATGGGTTTGGTCAAGTCAATGCCGGCGGACTTGAATACCGCTTCGATCTCGGCTGGTGACTTCAAGGTGCCATCGGGTTTCAAGAGCGCGGCATAATGGACGTTCCGGGCACCCGGCATGTGGCCGGCTCGCACGTTGGCGCGCGGCTCCACTTCCTCGCCGCGAAACCTCGTACCGGAGCGGGCATCGGCGACTTGCGCGGTGCCGGACTTGAGGGCGGCTGCAACATCATCCTGGCTGCGGACCATCATGGCGCGATAACGCGCGGTGAAATGTCGCTCCTGCGGTTTCGGCGGCGGACCATCATCGAGCGGGTGGCCCTCGGTGCGCCATTTCGGCAAGCCGCCATCGAGGACGGCGACATCCTCGTGGCCAAAGACCTTGAACATCCACCAGGCGCGGGCCGCCGAGAACAGTCCTGCCGAGTCATAGGCGATCACTCTCTTGCCGTCGCCGATCCCCAGCTTGCGCATGCGCGACGAGAACTTCTCGGGGCTCGGCAGCATGTGCGGCAGGCTGGTTCCGCTGTCGGAGAGATCGTCGATGTCGAAGAATTGCGCACCCGGAATATGGCCGGCGAGGAATTCCGCCGTGGCGTCGCGCTTGGCGGAAGGCAGATGCCATGACGCATCGATGATGGCAATATCGGGCGAGCCCAGGTGGGCTGCGAGCCATGCGGTCGAGACGATATCGTCACTCATACCGCTTCCATCACCTCCGGCACGTCCGGCACCTTTTCCAGCCACTCCGGCACCGGCAGGCCCTTTTCGCGCAAAAATGCCGGGTTGAAGAGTTTGGAGGCGTATCTTGTGCCGTAGTCGCAGAGGATGGTGACGATGGTGTGACCCGGGCCCAGTTGCTTTGCCATGCGGATCGCTCCGCCGAGGTTGATGCCGGTGGAGCCGCCCATGCACAGGCCCTCGTATTGCAGCACGTCGAATGCCAGCTGCACGGCTTCAGTGTCGTGAATCTGGAAGGCCTCGTCAATCACCGCACCTTCGAGATTGGCGGTGATGCGGCCCTGGCCGATGCCTTCGGTGATGGAGGAGCCCTCGGATTTCAACTCGCCGTGTTTATAGTAATTAAAAAGTGCGGCACCCATTGGATCGGCCAGCACCATCTTGATATTCTTGTTCCTGGCCTTCAATGCCATGCTGACGCCGGCCAGCGTTCCGCCGGAGCCCACCGCCGAGACGAAGGCATCGATCTTGCCATCCGTCTGCGTCCAGATTTCGGGTGCCGTTGTCTCGATATGGGCCTGACGGTTGGCCACGTTGTCGAACTGGTTGGCCCACACCGCGCCCATCGCCTTGGCAAGCCTGCCGGAATATTTCACGTAATTGTTGGGGTTTTTGTAAGGGACGGCGGGGACCTCGACGAGCTCGGCGCCCAACTGGCGGAGCGCGTCCTTTTTTTCCTGGGATTGGGTTATGGGAATTACGATCACCGAGCGGAAGCCCATGGCGTTGGCGACCACCGTGAGGCCGATGCCGGTGTTACCCGCCGTGCCCTCGACGATGGTGCCGCCGGGCTGCAACTGCCCACGCGCAATCGCATCCCTGACGATGAACAGGGCGGCGCGGTCCTTCACCGACTGGCCGGGATTCATGAATTCGGCCTTGCCCAAGATGGTGCAGCCGGTCAGTTCCGA
>JANPCS010000524.1:0-6661 GCA_031431065.1 Hyphomicrobiales bacterium
CGACTATCTGGTCAAGACCCGCGTGGCCGACATGCCCGCCTATCGCCGTTTTCTCGGCGATGTGCTGCACGCGCTGCCGGGCGTGCGCGAAACCCGCACCTATGCCGTGATGGAAGAGGTCAAGACCGACGGCTTGCTCCCTGTCTGACCTGGATTGATTTGGCCTGCACCACTTGCATCACAAGTTCGGACTTGCCAAAGGTCGGACTTGGCCTCGGCCAAGATTGACGCTACATGCGCCGCATCAGCGATCATATTGTCATGGATCGCTCCCAATCTCACCGCAGGATGATCCCATGCGCCTTGATGCCATCTCCACCGGCAAGAACCCGCCCCATGAGGTGAATGTCGTGATCGAGGTCGCCATTGGGGGCGAGCCGATCAAGTACGAGATGGACAAGGAGGCTGGCACGCTGGTGGTCGACCGCTTCCTCTACACACCGATGCGCTATCCCGGCAATTACGGTTTCATCCCGCACACGCTGTCTGAGGATGGCGACCCGTGCGATGTGCTGGTGGCGAACACGAGGCCCATCATTCCGGGCGCGATCATCGCGGTGCGTCCCATTGGCGTGCTGATGATGCAGGACGAGGCGGGCGGGGACGAAATAATCCTGGCGGTGCCCGTTCCCAAGCTCACCAAGCGCTATGAGAACGTGCACAATTACACCGACATGCCCCAGATCACGCTCGACCAGATCCAGCATTTCTTCGAGCACTACAAGGATCTGGAACCCGGCAAATGGGTGAAGATCATCTCCTGGGGTGACGCCGCCAAGGCCGAAGCCATGATCCTCGAAGGGATCGCGCGGGCGAAGAAGTAAAGTATCTCCCTCCCCCTTGTGGGGAGGGCCGGGGTGGGGGTCCGCGAGTCCCGCAGCCAGCCACCCCCCACCCTTAATCCCTCCCCACAAGGGGGAGGGAAACATGTCACATTTCCGGTTGGGCAATCCCTAGTGCCGCGCAGGCCGCCTTCACCGTGTTGTAAAGCAGGCAGGCAATGGTCATCGGGCCGACGCCACCGGGCACCGGCGTGATGGCGCCCGCCACTTGCATGCACGATGCATAGTCGCAATCGCCGACCAGCTTGGCCCTACCGTCGCGCTCGATGCGGTTGATGCCGACATCGATGACGCAAGCCCCGGGCTTCAGCCAGTCGCCCTTCACCATCTCGGGCCGTCCCACGGCGGCAATGACCAGATCGGCCCGGCGCACCACTTGCGGCAAATCCTTCGTTCTGGAATGCGCGATGGTGACGGTGCAATTCTCCGCCAGCAGCAATTGCGCCACCGGCTTGCCGACGATGTTGGAGCGGCCGATGATCACGGCCTCCAATCCGTCGAGCTTGCCCAGCACGGCTTTGGCGAGCATCACCGAACCGGTGGGTGTGCACGGCACCAGCGAGTCCTGCCCCGTCGACAGCTTGCCAACATTCACCACATGAAAACCGTCAACGTCTTTCGCCGGTGAGATGGCGGTCAAGACCTTCATCGCGTCGACATGTTTCGGAAGCGGCAGCTGCACCAGAATGCCATGCACCGTTGGGTCGCCATTGAGCTTCTCGACCAGCGCCAGCACGTCGGCCTCCGGTGCCTCGGCTGGGAGCTTGTATTCCCACGAGTTCATGCCAACCTCGACCGTCTGCTTCGCCTTGTTGGCGACATAGACCTTGGAAGCCGGATCCTCGCCCACCAGCACGACGGCGAGGCCGGGCGTCAGGCCATGCGCCGATTTCAAGCCCGCAACTGCCGTGCCGATGCGTCCCCTCAAGCCTTCGGCAAAAGCCTTGCCGTCGATGACGTTCGCCATGTTCAATCTTCCCCACTCGTTTCAAATTTCGCCGCCACCCATGCCGCAGGTGCTGCCGGATTTCCAGTCACCTTATCGCGGGACGGCCTTGCCCGGGCGGAGCGGCGAGGTCATAACAGCCGTGATCCATAATAGGCGATGAAATACTTCAACACCTGCAGGGCCAGAAGCAGCACGATCGGAGAGACATCGATGCCTCCCAAGTCCGGCAGCCAGCGGCGGATTGGCCCCAGAAGCGGTTCAGTCAGACGCCGCAATGCCATGCCGATTTGCCGGACATAGGGGTTGGAAGCGTTGACAATGCCGAACGCCACCAGCCAGCTCAGCACCACGGCGGCCAGGATGATCCAGAAATAGATATCGATAATCGTAAGAATGAGCCAGAGAAACGGGTTCAGCATTGCAGTGTCCAGGGCAGCGGTTGATGCGATCCAACCCATGTAGGGCGGCTCCTTGCCGCAAGCAAGCTTGACGCTCTGCCACCGTCTGACTAAAAGCCCGGATCACCTGTGAAAGGGGCGGTAGCTCAGTTGGGAGAGCGCGGCGTTCGCAATGCCGAGGTCAGGGGTTCGATCCCCCTTCGCTCCACCAGGTTCACGGCGGCAGCTTGGCGATCAGGGCATCGAATGTGGCAAGCAGCGATTTCGCCGACTGCGCGGCAGCAGCATTGCCCTCTTGCTCAAAGACCTCGATTGCCGCGGCAACCGCCTCTTTGGCCTTCCGCGCCGGACCATCGTCATTTGACAGCACCGCGAGGTAGTAGAGGGCACCGCCGAGATTGACCTGCGTCGTTGCAAAGGCCAATGGTTCACCCTCCAGCCTCCGCACCTCCAGCACCGCGCGATACATGGCGATGGCCTCTTGCAGTTTCGCTTGATCGCCGATCACAAAGGCATAGTCGGCGAGAGCACCCGCCAAGTTGAATGCAGTATCGGCCCAATCCTCAGCTTTGCGCTCGCGCGTGTAGAAGCTGAGTGACTGCCGCAAATGTTCGACCGCCTCGCCCATGAGGCTGGTATCCTGCAGGAGCCCACCCAGCCGCCGCAGCTTGGTGCCGATCTCGTACTCGGTGATCGCCCAGTCAGCCGCGTTGCGCTCTCGCACATAGAAACGCCGTGATTGACGCAGCGCCTCCACCGCCTGGCGCATCGCCGCCTTATCATCCGAGCGCTCGCCAAGCAGCCACAGGCTTTGCCCCAGCATGTATTGCGTCTTGGCCCAGGTCTGGGGCGTGCGCTCAAAGGTTTCTTCCGTGAGAACGAGGCGGTACGAGGCCACGGATTCCGCGAGATGGGCTGTGCCCTCTGCCATCTCGCCGAGATCGCCCAGCGCGTTGCCGAGATTGTAGTGGATACCCGCCCAGCGCAATGGCAGCGCGTCGCGGGTGACCACCTCAAGCGCCAGTCGGTAGGCTGCGATGCCGCTGTTGATCAGCGCCGCGTCCGCACGAACCTTACCGAGCGAAGAGTGCGCGTTGCCGATGTTCTCCTGCGATGCCGCCCACAGCAGCGGCACCCGGTCGCGTGGCCGCTCCTCCAAAGCTGACTGATGCGCCGCAATCGCTTCGTCCAGAGATGCACCGCCTTGCCGCTCGAGTGCAGTGCCGAGGTTGCTCATCAGCGTTGCCCACACCAGGGGGTCTGCATCTCGCGGTGTTTCGGACAGCGCGGCCCGGTAGGCTTCAACGGCATCGTTCAGAAGCTTCTGCTCTCCGGTGCGCTCCGCCAGTTCGGCTGAGGCGACCGCGAGATTGTTCTGGGTCTTGGCCCACAGCCGGGGTTCCCGGTTACGTGGCCGCTCTTCGAGTGCCGCCCGATAAGCAGCGATGGCAAGCTTCAGATCGCCAGTTCCGGCATCGCTGCGGCTGCGCACCAGAAAGGCATTGCCGAGATTGTTCTGAGTCCAGGCCCACTGTGCGGCGGCAGTTTGCCGTGGCGCCAGCACCAGAGCCTCTTCGAAAACCGCAATCGATTTGGCGACAGCACCGTCATCGCCTCTTTCATCGCCTTGCGACAACCAGGCATCGGCCTCACGCCGCTTGTACTCCCAAGCCTTGCCCTCATCCCACTTGGCGGCCTGCTCAAAGGCCAGGGCGTAATTCTGGGCAGCACTCCGGTAATCGGCTTTAAGCTCATGGGCCGCAGCCGTATTGGCCAGCACCTCACCACCTTCGAGGCGCCTGGCGCGCAAGTTGGCCTCGGTATCGTCAAGCCTTGCGGCAACTTTGGTAAAGCGATCCTTGGCTTGCTGCCAGAACGACAGGTAGGCATCGAGCGCACCGTCCTCCAGCGCTTGCCGCGCCAGTCCTGCCAGCCGGGTGATCTCCGGGTCCTGGCTTTGCAATGCAGTTTGCGATTGCAGCAGCAGCTTGACCCGTGCGGCCTCCGCCGTCAGAATCTTGTCGAGCTCGGCGGGCTCGCGCGGGAGGCGGGCACCCAGCGACCTGAGCAATCCATAGAGAGCATCCATCGGCACATCCGCCGTCTGGGCTGCCGCCTCGACCTGCTGGCGCTGGGTGGCCGACAGATCGGTGATGGTGACAAGCAATTGCCGGCGTTCGCTGAGAATGCGCCCGGCATCGCTTTCGGCTGGACGCGATGCACCAAGATATACCAGCCGCGTCAGCGTCTCGTTCACCCAGGGGCGCTGCTGGCCACGCGTCTTGAGATAGACCTCCTCCGTCACCATGCGCATGACGATGCCAACCTCGGAACCGTCCATCGCCGAGAAGTGGCGGATCAAGGCAGCGGCATAAGGGCTGTTGCCGCCGGGCTCGCCGTCGAGTGCGGCACGGCCGGGCTCGGCGGCAAAGCCGATGAGCGTGCCGAGGCCCTCAGCCAGCGGTTCCGCCCCCGGGGTGGCAACTCCGCGTGGGTTGCCGAGGCCTGCCGCACTCACCAGCAGGGCCTCGCCACTTTCGCCAATCAGCTTTGTACCTGGCGGAAAAGGATTGGTCCGGCAGGCATCGAGAAACACCAGCATCAAAGGGACCGTGGCGCTCACATCGGCAATCAGCCCCGACACGGCGATAAGCTGGTGTTCGGCCTGATTGAGCGCGGCAACATCGACGTCGATCGGCAGCAGCCAATTCTCGCCGCCCGCCTCGATGCCGTGACCGGAATAATAGATGACGGCAACATCGGCGCCTTCGGCATCCTCGGTGAAGTTGCTCAGCGCCCGCGCCAGCTTGCGGCCGCGAAGGTCAGCCGCAACCGTCGTCTCGAAGCCCAGCGAGCGCAGCATATCGTCCATCTGGCGCGCGTCATTGGCGGGATTTATCAGCTGTGGCAGATGTTCGTAATTCGATTGCCCGATGATGAGCGCCACGCCTCTTTGCACTCTCGCAGTCTCGGCCACCAACGGTCCAGCGGCCGCCATGGCAAAGATCCAGACGAGTGTAATCAGTCCTCGCAGCAAAGCGGTGATGGCAAAGCCTCCAGGTCACTCAAGGCCAACAAACTTGGCCATCGCGGCCAAGATGTCAAACCGTGATCGAATCTATGTCATCCGCTTGCATCGCCAGAATTCTCTCGTAAAGTCGCCCGCTGAAATCCAAACGCCATCGGACCTTCACATGACCACGCACCGTTTTTCGCCCTCCGTCTTTCACAACACCATCGGCAGCCACGAGGCGGTGCTGCGGGTCCGCGATGGCGACACGGTCATCGCCGCGACACTCGATGCCCGGGGTTTCGATGCCGAAGGCAATCAGCCGGGCAGCAGGCCCAATCCGATGACCGGTCCGTTTCACATCGAAGGCGCCGAACCCGGTGACACGCTGCTGGTGCGCATCGACAACATTGCCATGACGCGCGCCTCGGGCTGGACCTTCGATGTGCTGAGCCCCAATGTGGTCGATCCCGCCGCCGTGCCGCGTTTCCCCGAACGGCGGAAGGTCGACTGGATCATCGATGCCAAGGCCCGCCGTGCCAGGCTTGCTGAGCCGCCGAAGAGTTTGGCGGACTGGTCCGTCGCGGTGGAACCGATGATCGGCTGCTTTGGTGTGGCGCCCGACATGGGCCAGGCAATTTCGACCGCCACCAGCGGCCGCTATGGCGGCAACATGGATTATCGCGGCTTCTGCGCCGGCGTCGAGGCGATGTTCCCGGTCTCGGTTGCAGGCGCGCTGTTCTTTCTTGGCGATGTTCATGCCCAGCAATGTGATGGCGAGATCGTCGGCACCGGCATCGAGACGGCGGCCGATGTCACCTTCACCGTGAAACTGTTAAAGGGCAGGCTGATCGGCTGGCCGCGCGGCCGCAATGCCACCGAAATCTTCACCATCGGCAATGCCCGCCCGCTCGACCAGGCACTGCAGCACGCAACGACCGAAATGCTCGACTGGTTGATCGCCGACTATGATCTCGACGAAGTGGCCGCCAGCCACATCATGGGCCAGGCCGTGCGCTACGATATCGCTAACGTCTTCAACCCCGCCTACTCGGTTGCCTGCCGGATCGCACTCGACGCTCTCAAGGGGGTGAAACGATCAGGCGCTTGAGCGTCTCCAGCGTATCGGCCTCGGTGGCGGGCTTGTCCCAGCGGATGCGGGAAATGCGGGGAAAGCGCATGGCGATGCCTGATTTGTGGCGCGATGAAACCTGCACCGCGTCGAAGGCCACCTCAAGCACCAGCTTCGGCGTCACCGAGCGTACCGGACCGAAACGCTCGATGGTGTTCTGCCGGACGAAGCGGTCGATCTGTTCGAGCTCGGCATCGGTGAAGCCGGAATAGGCCTTGCCCACCGGCACCAGCCAGGGGGCTCCATCTTTCTCGCCCCATGCCCCGAATGTGTAATCGGAGTAGAAGGACGAACGCTTGCCGGAACCTTTCTGGGCATAGAGCAGCACGC
>JANPCS010000525.1:0-4144 GCA_031431065.1 Hyphomicrobiales bacterium
GCGCAAGCTTGAAGGCGCCGAGGAGCGCATCAAGGCCTATTCGATCGCCACTGAAGCCTTAGGCCGTCCCGCCAGCTTCGATCCGCAGGCCGACCCGATCGTGCGGGTGCAGGCCAGGCGCCTGCGTCAGGCCTTGCTGGCTTACTACAACACAGCATCAGCCGATCCCGCCATGCGCATTGAATTGACGGCCGGCAACTACGTCCCGCAGTTTCTGCCGGGGGCTAGCGTGCCGCCGCACGTCCCGGCTGCGAGCCCCCGGCGCAAGCGCTGGCCGGTGCTGGCGCTGGCCGTGGCACTTGCCGCCGTGTTGCTGTGGACCAATCGCAACACCATCCGTGCCGAACTCGATGCTTACCTGTGGCGGCAGCCGCCAACCGACGCCAACCCGCTCGGCATGCCGGCGATCATCGTGTCCGCCGCCCAGGAGCGTCAGGTGCCAGGCTGGTTCTCGCCGGAACTCTTCGCCAAGGGTGTCGAAACCAATCTTGCGAAGTTCGATGAGTTCGTGGTGCTGGCACCGGTTCCGAACCTGCCGCTGGCTGACACTGACTACAGGCTTGACCTGGTGTTCACCGGCCAGACGTCTTCGGTGCTGGGCACGGTCAGGCTGGTGCGCGGGCGCTCCGGCCAAATCGTCTGGTCCAACCGCTTCACGGTGCCCGAGGACTCGATTGATACTTATGAGTTACTTGACCCGGTGCGCAAGATATCATCGACCATCGGCCAGCCCTATGGCGTTCTCTATGCGCAAGTGCTGAGCGATCCCAATCGCACCGCCGACCAGGTCTGCCTGCTGTCGGGTTATGAATGGTTTCAAGTGCCGGAGCGCGACGGCATTGAACCGATCCGCAAGTGCCTTGACGACATGATCAAGCGCAAGCCCGGCAACCACGTCGCCTACATGATGCAGGCCTATATCCATGTCGCCAACTTCCGCACCGAGCAGGGCATGGGCGCTGACGCCGAACTGACCAAGGCGCTGACCATGGCCAAGCGCGCCCTGGCGCTGCGGCCTGAAAGTGCCGGCACCCGCCAGGCGATGATGGAGGTGCAGTGGGCCCGCGGCAAATTCGATCTGGCACTCGATGAAGGCCGCAAGGCCGCCGCGTTGAACCCCAATTCCAGTGACGTGGTTGCCGATCTCGGCTGCCGTCTCATCTATCAGGGCAAGTATTCGGAGGGCGAAACCTATGCCTTGCGGGCCGCCCGGTTGAACAGCCAGCCACCCATCTGGCATGCCTTCTGCCTGTTCCTCGCTGCCTATAACACGGGCAGGTTCGCCGAAGCAGCCCAGGTGGCCGATATGCTTGAAGGCCATCCGGCACCCGAGGCCGCCATCCCGGTCATCATCATGGCGATGCGCGACGGCAAGACAGCCAAGGCCCGCGCCGCCCTCAAGGGCCTCGCCGCTTACGAACCTGGCATTGTGGATAATCCAACCGAAGTGCTTGCAAAAATTGGACTTTTCCCCGATGTCTCAAAACCCATCGCCGACCGGCTGATGGCCGACATGATCGCCCTTAACAAGTAGGATTTGGCATTTCCCGGCCACCATTGAAAAGCGTTAACCCCGCATCCATCTTTCACCGCGAGGCTGGTGCTGTGCGAAGCAGATTTTGTGCGTAAGATACCGTGTGAATCACCCGACAGCGGCAGGAAGCTGAAAAACCGGGAGCCCATGTTTGGCGGCAATCTTGCGCCAGGCTGAGAGCGGCCCACGAAAGGACGAGAGAATGAGCAAAACCGCCACCCCCGCCGGCAGCCTGGAGACCATTCCGGTTCTGCCGCTCCGCGACATCGTCGTCTTCCCGCACATGATCGTGCCGCTCTTCGTCGGCCGCGAAAAATCCATCAAGGCGTTGGAAGAAGTGATGCGCGAGGACAAGCGCATTCTGCTGGTGGCCCAGAAGAATCCGGCCGATGACGATCCGGCGGCCGACGCCGTCTATGAAGTGGGAACCTTGGCCCAGGTGCTGCAGCTTTTGAAGCTGCCCGATGGCACGGTGAAGGTGCTGGTTGAAGGCGTCGACCGGGCACGCGTCCACAGCTTCTCGGCCCGCGCTGATTTCTTCGAGGCCGAAGTCGAGGTGCTGATCGCCGATCTTGGCACCGCCGCCGAGACCGAAGCGCTGGCCCGCACCGCGCTCACCCAGTTTGATTCCTATGTGAAGCTTAACAAGAAGGTGCCGCAGGAAGTGTTGGCCTCGGTTGGTCAGATCGCCGACCATTCCAAGCTCGCCGACACCATTGCCGCCCATCTCGCCATCAAAATCCCCGAGAAGCAGGAGCTTCTCGAAATGACCGCCGTCGCCCAGCGTCTGGAAAAAGTCTATGCGCTGATGGAAGGCGAGATCTCGGTGCTGCAAGTCGAAAAGCGCATCCGCTCACGCGTCAAGCGCCAGATGGAGAAGACCCAGCGCGAATATTATCTCAACGAGCAGATGAAGGCCATTCAGAAGGAATTGGGTGACGGCGAAGAGCGCAACGAGATCGACGATATCGAGGCGCGCATCAAGGCCACCAAGCTTTCGAAGGAAGCCAGGGAACGCGCCGAGGCGGAAGTGAAGAAACTCCGCCAGATGAGCCCGATGTCGGCGGAAGCCACCGTCGTGCGCAATTATCTCGACTGGCTGCTGGGCATCCCGTGGGGCCAGAAAAGCAAGGTCAAGCATGACCTGGGCTTTGCGAGCGGCGTGCTCGACAGCGATCACTTTGGCCTCGACAAGGTGAAGGAGCGCATCCTCGAATATCTTGCTGTTCAGAGCCGCACCAACAAGCTCAGGGGTCCCATCCTCTGCCTCGTTGGTCCCCCCGGCGTCGGCAAGACGTCGCTCGGCAAATCCATCGCCAAGGCGACGGGCCGCGAATTCATCCGCATGTCATTGGGTGGTGTTCGCGACGAGGCCGAAATCCGCGGGCATCGGCGCACCTACATCGGCTCGATGCCGGGCAAGGTCATCCAGTCGATGAAGAAGGCCAAGAAATCCAATCCGCTGTTCTTGCTCGACGAGATCGACAAGATGGGCCAGGACTTCCGCGGCGATCCGTCATCGGCCCTTCTCGAGGTGCTCGATCCGGAACAGAACTCGACTTTCATGGATCACTATCTCGAGGTCGAATACGATCTCTCGAACGTGATGTTCGTGACGACGTCGAACACCCTGAACATTCCGCCCGCCCTTCTCGACCGCATGGAGATCATCCGCATCGCCGGCTATACCGAGCAGGAGAAGATGGAGATTGCCAGGCGCCATCTGGTGCCGAAGTCTGCCGAGCATCACGGGCTGCAGAAGAAGGAGTTCGAGATCACCGAGGAGGCCTTGTACGAGGTTATCCGCAGTTACACCCGCGAGGCCGGCGTCAGAAACCTTGAGCGCGAGATCAATTCGCTCGCCCGCAAGGCGGTGAAGGAGCTGATGACCACCAAGACCAAGAAGAAAATCAAGGTGACGCCGGAAATCGTCAACCAGTATCTCGGTGTGAAGAAGTTCCGCTATGGCGAAGTCGAGGGTGAGGATCAGGTCGGTGTCGTGACAGGCCTTGCCTGGACCGAAGTCGGAGGCGAGATCCTGACCATCGAAGCCCTGATGATGCCCGGCAAGGGCAAGATGACGGTGACCGGCAACCTGCGCGACGTGATGAAGGAGTCGATCTCGGCCGCTTCATCTTACGTACGTTCGCGCGCCACCTCGATCGGTGTCAAGCCGCCGGTGTTCGACAAGCGCGACATCCTCGTGCACGTGCCGGAAGGTGCCACACCAAAGGATGGCCCGTCGGCGGGCATCGCCATGGTGACCGCAAGCGTCTCGGTGATGACCGGCATTCCGGTGAAGCGCGACGTGGCGATGACTGGCGAGATCACACTGAGAGGCCGCGTGCTGCCGATTGGCGGCTTGAAGGAAAAGCTGCTGGCGGCACTGCGCGCCGGGATCAAAAAGGTGATGATTCCGGAAGACAACGCCAAGGATCTGGCGGAAATTCCCGACAACGTGAAATCCGGCATGGAGATCATCCCGGTGGCCCGCATGGACGATGTGCTGAAACACGCGCTGGTGCGCCTGCCCGAGCCCATCGTCTGGGACGAAGTGGCGGAAGAAGCCGCCGCCGCGGCCAGGGCCGAGGCCGGCAAGACAGGCGAGGG
>JANPCS010000526.1:0-2260 GCA_031431065.1 Hyphomicrobiales bacterium
CTCGACACGACCATTGACGAGGTCTTGCGCACCGACGACCAGAAGTTGTTCCTCGAGCATCAACTGAAATCCGGGGTGCCGATCCTGGAAAGCCAGGATGGCCTGTGCCGGCTGGCCATTGCCGGGCCGCTGAACCTGGTGGAGCAGGTGCAATGGTATGATTTCCGTGCGCAAGCCAGGGGTGTTCTCGAATCCGATCCGCATCCGCCGGGCACGGTTGAACATCTCTATCTGCTGAAGGGCGAGATCGAGGTCACGACCGGCGAGCAGGTGAAACGCTTGAAGGCGGGCGAGACGCTGCGCTTTCGCGGTGACCTGCCGCATAAGATCGTCAATGTGGGCGAGGGCGAAGCCCATGCCACGATGGTGCTGGTGCTGCGGCAATTGGGCGGCGCCGAGTCCCAAGGCAACTAGCGGGCAGGGGCGCAATGCGGACGAAGCTGGATTTGACGGCTGGTCTGGTGGCCCACGTTGACCGGATTGTGTCGCAGGATCATTTGCCGGATGACCCCGGCCGGGTGCGGGTGACAGCCGAAGATATCGCCACGGCGGTATCCGCCATCTTGCAAAGCCATCCCGGGCGGCCGATGTGGATTTTCGGTTATGGTTCGCTGCTGTGGAATCCTGGCTTCGACTTTGTCGAGCGCCGCCATGCCACCGTGCGTGGCTGGCACCGGTCCTTCTGTATGGAAATCAACCGCTTCCGCGGCTCGCCTGAGCAGCCGGGCCTGATGCTGGCGTTGGAACAAGGCGGCTGCTGCAAGGGCGAGGTGTTTCGCCTCGCCGATGCCGATCCCGCCGCCGAAATCGAAAAGCTGTTCCGCCGCGAGGTGCCGTTTCGCCGCTCCCGCCCGGCGTGGCGCTGGGTGAGTGTCGATATTGCGGGTGAACGGCGCCGGGCGCTGACGTTCTATGCCGGAATGCGCGGCGATACGTTCCACGTTAAGCATGACATTCACCAGCAGGCGCATATGCTGGCGCGCGCCGCCGGCTTTGGCGGCTCAGGAGCTGCCTATTTGCAGCAGACGGTGGCGAGTTTGGAACAACAGGGCATTCACGATTCATACTTGTGGGAGCTTCAACATTTAGTGGCGGCTGAAATCCGCGCCATGCACCCTGATGCGGCGCTGCCGCCTGCGAGTCGGGACTGAGATGCCGAAACCTCCGGCAAGATTGGCACTGACCGAAAAGCTGGTGGCCGCCGTCGAACGGATGGAACCTGATTCCGGACCCGAGGCAGCTTTTGCACTGATGAATGATGACGACTTCACCGCCGCCGCCCGGACTTTCCTCGATCAATTGGGCGGCGGGCCGATCCGGGTCTTTGCTTACGGCTCGCTGATCTGGAAGCAGGCTTTCGAGCATGAACACGCCGAGCGTGGCCGCACCCATGGCTGGCGGCGGTCGTTCTGTCTCGACATCGTGCGCTGGCGCGCCACGCCGCAAGAGCCTGGCCTGATGATGGCGCTGGATCGTGGCGGCAGTTGCGATGGCGTGGTGTTCCGGCTTCCCGACCAAGACCACCAGGCGCAGATGGAGCGCCTGCTGCGGCGCGAGTGTGGCTATCACGAAGACTTGAAATCCTTCCGCTGGCTGAAGGTGCGCACGGCATCAGGCATGTTTCCCGCCTTCACCTTCTATGCGGCACCGATGAGCCCCGGCTATCACATCGATCTGCCGATCGAGCAGCAAGCCCGGCGCATCGCTAGGGCTGCCGGGCACGTCGGCAGCAATGCAACGTATCTCCACAACACCATCGTCAAGCTCACGGAGCATGGCATCCACGACAGCTATCTGTGGCGCTTGCAGGCGCTGGTGGCGGAGGAAATTCTCCAACTGCATCCGCATCTGCGGGAATAGCCTCTAAGCCAGCGACACCGCGCCATTGGCGTGGCGGATGACTTTTCCGGCCAGCGACAATTCGAGGATAAGGGCCGAGACCGCACCCGCTTCAAGCCGGCTTTCGCGGATCAGGTCGTCGGCATCGACGGGCGTGGGCGAGAGTAGTTCCAGCAAGCGTTCGCGGTCACCATCGCTGAGGTCGCGCGGTTCGAGCAGCGGTGCATCTGGTTCGCGGAACTGCATCTGTCGCGGTGAAGCTTGCGACGACAAGGCCTCAAGCACGTCGTTCGCCGACATCAGCAAAGTGGCGCCGTCGCGGATCAGCTTGTTCGAGCCTTCGCAGCGCGGATCGAGCGGCGAGCCCGGCACGGCGAAGACCTCGCGCCCCTGTTCGCCGGCATAGCGCGCGGTAATGAGC
>JANPCS010000527.1:0-5382 GCA_031431065.1 Hyphomicrobiales bacterium
GCAATATTACCGCGTCGCCATGCAATCGAACCTCGTCACCAGGGATTTGCGTGACCCATATTTCCTCGAACAGCCGCCGTCCGAACGCCGCAGGATCATCGGCTTCCTGTTGCAACTTGTGGAATTGCAGAAAATACTGGGGGAAGAGGCATTGATCGATTTGGCAGCCTTCGCCGCCAAATCGGGGATCGATCTCAAGAGCAATGAAACACGCGCCGCCGCACTGTTCCAGCGCGCCAGCACCGAAATCGCCGCCGTCTTTACGAAATCGGATAAATCGGACCGGAAGCCATCGCACACCCGCCTGTTGAAACCTCAGGATTATATAAAGCCGCCAAGGCGGAAAGTGAAGTAACGAAATGTCCCTGCTTGAAATCAAGAACCTCACCGTCGAGTTCAAGACCGGCTCCGGCGCTTTCCGGGCGGTCGATGGCGTGTCGCTGAGCGTCGACAAGGGCGAGGTACTGGCCATCGTCGGCGAGTCGGGCTCGGGCAAATCGGTATCGATGCTGGCGGTCATGGGCCTTCTGCCCTGGACCGCCACGGTCACCGCCGACCTGATGAGTTTTGAAGGCAAAGACCTGCTCGGCATGAAGCCGAAGGACCGCCGCAAGATCATCGGCAAGGACATCGCCATGATCTTCCAGGAGCCGATGTCGAGCCTCAACCCCTGCTTCACTGTCGGCTTCCAGCTGATGGAGGCCCTGAAAACTCACCTCGACCTCGACAAGCAGGCCCGCCGCCAGCGCACCATCGAATTATTGGGCCTCGTCGGCATCCCTTCGCCCGAACAGCGGCTCTCGTCCTATCCGCACCAACTTTCCGGCGGCATGAACCAGCGGGTGATGATTGCCATGGCGATTGCCTGCAGTCCCAAGCTGCTGATCGCCGACGAACCGACGACAGCGCTTGACGTCACCATCCAGGCGCAGATCCTTGAGCTTCTGGTGCGGCTGCAGAAAGAAACCGGCATGGGCCTGGTGCTCATCACGCACTCCATGGGCGTCGTCGCCGAAACCGCCGAGCGCGTCAGCGTGCAATATGCCGGCCAGAAGGTGGAAGAGCAGAAGGTCGCCGATCTCTTCCGTGATCCACGCCACCCCTATACGGCGGCGCTCTTGTCGGCCCTGCCGGAGCGCTCCACGGCCAGGCGCCTGCCCTCGATCCCCGGCGTGGTTCCGGGCCAGTTCGACCGGCCCAAGGGCTGCCTCTTCGCACCGCGCTGCCAGTTCGCCACCACGCTGTGCCATAACTCAGTGCCGATGCGCGTGGCGGGCACGCTGTGCCACTATCCGCTGAACAACGGCGTGCCCGACAGCCACCCCGGAAATGAGGAAGCCGCATGAGCATCGTCCTCACCGCCCGCGACATCGCCCGCTATTATTCCGTCTCGCGCGGCGCCTTCGCGCAACCCGGCATCCTGAAGGCGCTGGATGGCGCCAGCTTCACGCTTGAACGCGGCAAGACGCTTGCCGTGGTGGGTGAATCGGGCTGTGGCAAGTCGACCCTGGCCCGCGCCGTCACCATGATCGAACTGCCGACGGCGGGCTCGCTCAACATTGCCGGCGAGGAAATCGTCGGGGCTTCGAAGCAGACGTTGCGCGCCCTTCGCCCCAAAGTGCAGATCGTCTTCCAGAATCCCTATGGTTCCCTGAACCCGCGCCAGAAAATCGGTCACGCCCTGGAAGAGCCGCTGCTCGTCAACACCAGTCTCAGCCAGTCCGAGCGCACCGAAAAGGCCCGCGCCATGATGACCAGCGTGGGACTGCGGCCCGAACATTACGACCGCTACCCGCACATGTTTTCCGGCGGCCAGCGCCAGCGCATCGCCATTGCCCGCGCCCTGATGCTCGACCCCGAAATTCTGGTCCTCGATGAACCGGTCTCGGCACTTGATGTCTCAATCCAGGCGCAAGTGCTGAACCTGCTGGCCGATTTGCAGGAGCGCCACAACCTCGCCTATCTGTTCATCAGTCACGATCTCTCGGTGGTCCGCCACATCGCCAATGAAGTGATGGTGATGTATCTGGGCCGCGTCGTCGAACAGGGCCCGCGCGACGTAATCTTCGCCAACCCGCAGCACCCCTATACCAAGGCACTGCTGTCGGCCACGCCGCAGCCCAACCCGGACGTGAAGCGCGAACGCATCGTGCTGAAGGGCGAATTGCCCTCGCCCCTGAACCCGCCGTCTGGCTGCACGTTTCATCCGCGCTGCCCGCTGGCCTTCGAGCATTGCAAGATGGTGAGCCCGGCCCTTCTTGCGCACGAGGGAAGTCTTGTGGCATGCCACGCCGTGAACCAGTCGCAAGCGGATACAAAGGCAGCCTGATCATGTCAAAGCGCGCGGAACTCTCGACCGGCGAAGCCCTCGTCGGCCTCCTCGAAGCCTATGGCGTCGATACCATCGTCGGTATCCCGGGCGTCCACAACATCGAGATGTACCGGGCCCTGCCTCGCTCGAAGATCAAGCACGTGCTGGTGCGCCACGAACAGGGTGCCGGCTTCATGGCCGATGGCTATGCGAGGGCCACCGGAAAACCCGGCGTGTGTTTCACCATCACCGGACCCGGCGTTCTCAACATCTTGACGCCGATGGGCCAGGCCTGGTCGGATTCAAGCCCGATACTGGTGATCGCCACCGCCCTCGACGTGCACGATTCGGCGCAAGGCCGCGGCCGCCTGCATGAGATGCTCGATCAGCGCGGTGCCGCCGCCACGGTCACCACCCACCACATGCGAGCCTACACGCCGAAGGACGTGCGCGACGCCATCGCCAGTGCCTTCGCCAATTTCGCCAGCCAGCGACCGCGCCCGGTCTATATCGAAATTCCCATCGACACCTTGAAGCAGCCGGCGGGCGAAGGCTGGACCGCCCGCGCCTTGCCGAAGCTGCCGCTCCCCGACCGCGAGCAGATCGCCGCCGCCGTGGCGAGGCTCAATGCCGCCAAGCGCCCGCTGATCATCCTGGGCGGCGGCGCCATGGGGGCCGGTGTTGATGCCCTGACTATCGCCGAAATACTCCAGGCGCCGATCCTCACGACGGTTGCCGGAAAAGGCACCGTCCCCGCCGATCACCCACTGTGCATGGGCTATCGCCTCGGCCGCGCCGCCGGCGTGAATTTCCTGCGAACCTCCGATGCCATTCTCTGCGTCGGTTCGGAACTCTCCGAAACCGACTTCTGGGACACCGATGTGCTGTTCGACAAAAACCTTATCCGTATCGATATCGATCCGGCCTCGCTGGTGCGGCCTCACACCGCAGAGATCGCCATTCTGGGCGATGCCAAGGCGGCCCTTACTGCCATCGCAGCAGGCATTGCGGCGCGCAGCAGTCCCGGACTGCCGACCGATGAGCTGCGGGATGCCCCACCCGATGCGATGCGGGTCATGTTGACCAAGGTGCTGAATACGATCCGCGCCGCGTTGCCGCCCGACACCATCATCGCCTCCGACATGACGCAGATCGCCTATGCCGCCAACGAGGAATTTGCCGTGCTAAGGCCACGCACCTGGATTCACCCGGTCGGCTTCGGCACGCTGGGCTTCGGCCTGCCCGCCGGCATCGGCGCAAAGTTCGGGGCTGGCAAGACGCCGGTTGCTATTCTGCATGGCGACTATGGCATCCAGTACACCATCAATGAATTGGGCACGGCGGCCGAACACCGGCTGCCAATCATCGTGCTGCTGTGGAACAACGAACTCCTCGGCGCCATTCACGACAGCATGGCCAATGCCGGCATCCAGCCCAATAACGTGACACTCAGAAACCCCGACTTCCAGGCGTTGGCCAGGGCCTATGGCTGCAACGCCGAAAAGCCCGGCTCGCTCAAGGCCCTGACAGCAGCCATCACGGCAGCACTTAAGGCCGACGGCCCGACGCTGATCGAGATGACGCCGCGCATGGTCAATGGATAGTGCCGCTTCACACCCGGTTTTTCATCATTTGGTGATCGATCTCAGGTCTGACATATGTGATTCCGGGATCTTCCAGGTCAGACCGGCGAAAGCGATACCGCACCCATGAGCGTCGAATCCTCCGAAACCAAGAGCCAGTTCGCGCTGCTGAAATCGCGCAGCTTCCTGCCGCTGTTCGTGACGCAAGCCATCGGCGCCTTCAACGACAACGGGTTGCGCAACGGCATCGCCATCCTCATCACTTTCGATCTGGCGGTGAAACAGGGCTGGGATGCCGGCCTCTTCGTGCAGGCGGGCCTCGCGCTGTTCATGCTGCCCTATTTCCTGTTCTCGGCCATCGCCGGGCAACTGGCCGACAAGCACGACAAGGCCACGCTGGCCCGCTGGATAAAACTGTTCGATCTCGCCGCCATGGTGTTCGGTGCTGCCAGCCTGTGGCTGCAGAACCCATTCATGCATCTGGTGGTGCTGTTCTTCGCCGGCACCACGGCGGCCTTCTTCGGCCCGATCAAATATGGCGTGCTGCCGCAATATCTGAAGCGTGACGAACTGATCGCCGGCAATGCGCTGATCGAACTCGGGACATTTGTGACGATCCTGCTCGGCACCATGTTCGGCGGCTTTCTCGTGCTGCAGGATTGGGGCCGCCCGATCCTTGCCGTGTCCATCGTGGCACTGGCGGTCGCAGCGCTCATCGCCGCCTTCTTCATGCCCTCGGCGCCGGGCGACAAATCCATCGTCTTCGACTGGAACGTGCCGCGACAAACAATGAAACTTCTGTCATATGCGCGCGAGCGTGACGATGTCTTCTGGTCGGTGATCGGCGCCTCGTGGTTCTGGTTTTTGGGCGCCGCCATCCTGGCGCAGTTCCCGGTCTTCACCCGCGATGTACTGCTGGCCAATGACACGGTTGCAAACATCTTCATCGCCACCTTCACGATCGGCATCGGCGCCGGCTCAATGCTGACCAATGTCCTCCTGAAGGGCGATGTCTCGCCGCGCTATGTGCCGGTGGCCGCCATCATGATGACGGTGTTCCTGCTCGATCTCTATTTCGGTGCCACCGCAGTCACCAGCGTTCTCACCGGCAGCTCGCTCAACCCGCCATCCACCTTCTTTGCCCATTGGCCGGGTTGGCGCGTCGGCGTCGATCTGTTCTTCATCGCATTCTTCGGCGGCATCTATGCCGTGCCGTTGAACGCCATCATGCAGCATCGCTCCAATCCGGCCCGGCGCTCGCGTGTCATCGCTGCCAACAATGTCGTCAACGCCCTCTTCATGATCGGTTCGGCCGTCGCTGCCGCGACGCTTCTGAAGATCATGTCGCCACAAGGCTTCTTCCTGCTGCTCGCCATCTGCAATGCCGGTGCGTCGATCTGGATCTGCCGCTTGCTGCCGCAGGAATTCATCGCCTCGATCGGCCGCCAGGTCTTCCGCCTGCTCTACCGCGTCGAAGAGAAGGGCATG